>CALYNN010000120.1 GCA_945221685.1 uncultured Clostridia bacterium
CCCTATGAGGGCGTTGAGTGTCCCTCATTTGAGAATGTTTCTTCAAATAAAAAAGAGTATGCGAAATCCTGCCGTATTCAGCAGGATGAGCAGGACCATATAAGAGGTAAGGTTATTAAGCAAAAGCACGGTAAAATAATGGTTGTGCAAAATAAGCCTATGCCACCGCTTACTCAAAAGGAGCTTGATAGGGTTTATGCCCTTCCGTACACAAGAGCATATCACCCAAGCTATGAAGCGTTAGGCGGTGTGCCGGGTATTCGAGAGGTGGAATTTTCCATTACCCATAACCGCGGATGCTTCGGTGCCTGTAATTTTTGCTCAATAGCATTTCATCAAGGCAGATATGTAACCTCACGCTCAAAGAAAAGCCTTCTTGCTGAGGCGGAAAAGCTTACACATATGCCCAACTTTAAGGGATATATTCACGATGTGGGAGGACCTACCGCAAATTTCCGTAAGCCCTCCTGTACCATTCAAGAGGAGCACGGATTGTGTAAGGGCAAAAAATGCCTTGCTCCTGAGCCCTGTAAAAACCTTGAGGTTGACCATAGCGAGTATCTTGATATTCTTCGCGCAATGAGGAGCATTGACGGAATAAAAAAAGTATTTATAAGAAGCGGAATAAGATACGATTATCTGCTTCAGGATAAGGACGATACCTTTTTCAGAGAATTAGTAAAGCATCATATTTCCGGTCAGCTTAAGGTGGCTCCCGAGCATTGCAGTGCCGCAGTTCTTAACAAAATGGGAAAGCCTCATATAGAAGCATATATTGAATTTTCAAGAAGGTATTTTCAATATACAGATGAGGTTAATAAGGAGCAGTATCTTGTGCCGTATCTTATGTCCTCCCATCCTGGCTCAACTCTTAATGACGCCGTTGAGCTTGCACTGTTTTTGAAGAAAAACCGTATTCGTCCGGAGCAGGTTCAGGATTTTTATCCTACGCCGGGAACTATTTCAACCTGTATGTTTTATACAGAGCTTGACCCATATACTATGGAAAGCGTATATGTAGCAAAAAGCGATCACGACAAGGCTATGCAAAGAGCCTTGCTTCAATACTATAATCCAAAAAATCAAAGGCTTGTTGAGGAAGCACTCATTAAGGCAAAACGCCGGGATTTAATAGGCTATGACAAAAGCTGCCTTGTCAGACCGACAAACAGCAATAAATCACATAACTGTAATACAAAAAATTACGGCTCTAAAAAGAATTCGGGCGCTAACAGAAAAAGCAAAGGGCATTGATTATTAAAGAGGGGAGACGGTTATTATCGAATCTAAACGGCAGTCGGTTATTGCTTTAGGTGCAGGTCTGACAGTTGTCGGTATTATTCTGCTGATTTTTGCCTTTTCTTCTCCAAGAGTTTCCGTAAATAGCTTTGCAGAGTCATACATCAATGAAAATAATTCGTCATTATCTGCAAAGAAAAGTATATCCACAAAATATTTTTCAAGTATAAAGCAAAGCGGTTTGGCTGAAAGCGGGGCACAGTCAACCAATTCTTCGTTTCCGGTTAATCTTAATACCTGTACCGCCCAAGAGCTTACTGCTATTGACGGAATAGGTGATACAAGGGCAAGCGCGATTATTCAGTACAGAGAATATCTCGGCGGCTATACCTCCGTTGAGCAGATAAAGGAAATCAAAGGAATAGGTGATGCCTTGTACGAGAAAATATCACCTTACCTAACTGTATGAGAAAAAATATGAGCCTTTTAGGTAAAATACTTTTTACCAACAGATGTATTCTCTGCGGCGATGTAATAGAGCTTGACGATGAATTTTGCGAGGAGTGTAAAAATCCTCCTGTAATTTCTCTGCCTATTTGCGAAAGCTGCGGCTGCAGTAAAGAGGATTGCTGCTGCAAAAAGCATAAAAATGAATATAAGGCAATAGCTGCGCCATTTTATTACGAGGATAAAATTACTGCTTCCGTTAACAGACTTAAGGAGCAGGATATGCCGCAGTTAGCAGATTATTTGGGCGAATGTATTGCAGACACCGTAAGCAAAAGCTTTAATGATGTTAAGTTTGATTATATAACCTTTGTGCCTTTGGGAGAGCTTAAGAAAATGCGTAGGGGATATAATCAAGCGGAGCTGCTGGCAAGGGCAGTAGCAAAAATTAATTCAATAGAAATTTCAGAAATACTGTATAAAAGAAGGTACACTAAAACTCTTCATAAAAGCAATTCGGGCATAAACAGAAAAACACTTGTTTTCGGTGCATTTGATGTTTATGAGGAAAGCAAAAAAGATATTTTCGGTAAAACAATTCTTTTGATTGACGATGTAAAAACGACAGGCGCTACTCTTAACGAATGTGCAAAGATGATGAAAATATACGGCGCCGAAGCTGTTTACTGCGCTACTGCCGCTATCACAAAAGGACGGGACAAATAAGTTATTCATAAATAAAACAAACATAGTAACTTTTAATACATAATGTGAGGGGTAAAATTATGGGATTGAAAAATAAAGTCAGCGATGTTATTGCGCTGGGGAAAAAGTATTGGAATGAGCCTGCAAAGGGCAATTATGTTCCCTATAAAGAGGTTGTCAATTTAGGCGTTGCAGGCTTCGGTGTTAACTGGACCAGTCTTCTTGCAAGCACAATAGGTCTTGACGCCGCTAATTTCCTTGTCGGCGCAAGTATTGGACTTAAGCCTCTTGATTTGCAGGTAATGCTGATTGTTGCCAATATATTGGGACTTCCTATTGCCTTGTTCAGAGGTTGGTATTTTGATAATTCGCATATGAAGGGCGGAAAATTTATTCCGCTTATTATGCGTTCCTCAATACCGATTGTTGCGCTTTCAACGCTGTTTGTTTGGCTTCCCTTTGAAAATTGGGAATACATAACAAAGGCAATAGTTGTAGAAGTGTTCTATATGATTTTACAGTTCTTTTTATGCTTCTATAACGAGGGCTGGGCGTATTTTCAGCAAATCATTTCTCCAAACGCTCAGGAACGCGCTACTGTTATGAGTATATCTCAAATTATATATTCACTGGCTCCGTCAATATCGGGACTAGTAATACCGACTGTTGCCGGGTGGACATACGGAATGAATAATATTCAAACCTACCGAACAATATATCCTGTCTTTTCAATAGTGGGTCTTGTTCTTAATCTGGTATTTTTCCGAAAGCTTAAGGAACGCTTAATTCTTCCGAAAAGAAGGATAGAATATGTCAGCATTATTGATGCAGTAAGAGAGGTTGCAAAAAATAAGTATTTCTGGATTATAAATGTTGCAAGCTGGATAGGCTTTATGGAGGGCGCATTCGGCGTTACTCTCGGCTGGTCCTTTGTTTATTCTCACAACGGAGAAAAGGCGGCGCAGCTTGGCATTGCTAACACCATTATAGGCAATGCAGCCCTGTGGGCGATGCTTCTTGCTCCTTTTGCAATAAAGAAATTAGGAAAAAGAAATCTCCTTATTCTTTGCAATTTAACAAATGTTATTTTAATTTCAATTCTTTATTTTTCCTATGAAAGCCTTTTTGCCGTAGTTGTAATAATGTTTTTAAACGGATTTGTAAATACATTCGGCAATATCTATCTTCCAAATATTCAGGCAGATATGCGCGATTATCATCAGTGGAAAACAGGCGTAAGAATTGACGGCTTGTTTGGCCCCCTCGCATTAATAGGAACTGTTTTGGGATTTTTTACCGGCTTGGTGGTTCCGGCGGTTTACGAAAAGATGGGAGTTCACGAGGATTATGATGTTCTCTATAACGACGCATTAAGAAATAATTTGTTTGAAGCTCTTATAATTTGTTCAATTATTGGCGCGATACTTAATCTTATTCCGTATTTGTTTTATGATTTAACCGAAAGCAAGCACAGGGGATATGTTAATGTTTTAAAAATCAGAGCAATGTTTGAGGATTACGGCAACGGAAATTTGGATAACGACGAGCTGAAGGACGCTATGGAGGTTATTAATATTTCCCGTGAGCTTGACGGTCAGGAAAAACATAAGATAGATAAATCTAATCTAAAACGCGCCAAAGTAATGCCTAAAAAGACTGTTGAAGAAAAGGAAATAAGAAAGCAGGCTATAAGCGAAGCAAAGGCTGTTATCCGTCAGGAAAAGCAAAGAAATGAAAATATTGAGTGCGCTCCCATAGTTATTGAGGAGTTAAATAAATTCTCTACCGCTCGCTACCAAAAGCAGCTTGAATCGGCAAAGGAAACCTACTCCTACGGTGAGCTTCATTTGTATGAAAATGCAAATGAGCTTCTTAAAGCCGCCAAGAAGCTTCCGAAATCAACTGCCGAAGAAAAGATTATCAGAAATGATGAAATCAAGCTTGCAAGAACAAAGAAAAAGGCTTCGAAAATTATTGCCAAAAATAATGGCAATCTTGTTCTTCCTACAAAGGAGGACGAGGAAGCAATACAAAGCAGAGAAGCTAAAAATATTATTGAATCCGTAAAAAATAAGAAGGATCTTAAAAAATTAGTTAAGGCAAGGTCTTTGTATTATAGAGCTGCGGCTCCGTACATAAACGCAAAAAATATAATAGTTCAGGAAGAAAACTATACGCATCTTGCCGAAATTGAAAATATGTACGCTTCTGTATGCGAATAATAAAAACATAACCACCGGAGTAATTAATTAACCTGTGGTTATGCTTTTTTAGTACATTAAATATGCTATTTAATTCTGCCGTATAAGCATCTTGTTGGTTCCTTTTCAATTATTAAGCCGCAATAATTGCACATAATGCATTTTGCTTCTGTTTCTTTACCGTCAATAAATTTCTTTACTAAGCTGATCTTTATCTAAATAGGTATGTTGGTTTTCTCTTTAATTTTCTCGATTTATAATAAAATGATGCATGTTATTGCAGCACGAATGAAATTGATGAAACAACTCTATTGCAGTACTTGAAAATATAGATGCAACAATAAAAAAGCGTAAGGCAGAAATATCAAGCAGCATTGAAATATCCAATAAAATTATTGATGAAGGCACTATGTCCGATTCGGATTTGAGGATGCTGATTGATAAAATTGAAATATCCGAAACTGACGGCAAGCTTGATATAAGCATTACACTTAACGGTAAATTCAAGGAACATACCTTGAATTACAAAGAATTAGAAATACTCAATTAATCTATTGCAAAACGGGAATAAATCTGATATAATTGGTATAGATACCAATTAAGAAACGGAAGTGAAAGCGTTTGTCAATACGAAAATCCAGTATACCGACCAAAAATCATATACTTGCAGTCAGTGCAAAGCTACTCTTGG
>CALYNN010000121.1 GCA_945221685.1 uncultured Clostridia bacterium
ATATATAATTTGATGCAATATGTCCCCTCAAATGATGAACGGGAACAAGCGGTATATCTGTTGCAACGGCAAGACCCTTTGCAAAATTTACGCCCACCAAAAGCGAGCCGATAAGCCCCGGCGCGTATGTAACTGCTATTGCGTCAATATCTGAAGCGGTGCATCCCGCCTGCCTAAGTGCCTCTTCTACAACACCGCTGATGCTCTCTGCGTGCCTGCGGGATGCGATCTCCGGCACTACTCCGCCATACAGCTTATGCTCCTCAAGAGAGGTTGCTATAACATTTGATAACACCCTGCGTCCGTCCTCCACAACGGAAGCGGCGGTTTCATCACAGGAGCTTTCTATACCCAAGATTTTCATAAAAGATTCTCCGTTTGCTAAAATTTATGTGTCATAATAATTGCGTTTTCAGTCGGATCGGAATAAAAATCAGGACGTATTCCGACATTTACAAATCCCATTTTTGTGTACAGATTAATTGCAGGAGCATTGCTTTCTCTAACCTCGAGGGTGATAAACGACATATCGTTTTTCATTTGCTCCTTAATAAGAGCCTGTGCAATCCCCTGTCCTCTGTATTCGGGCAGGACGGCAACATTTGTTACATATCCCTCGCCCGAAAAAATTTGAAGCCCCATATATCCAACGGCTATGCCATCAACAACTGCGACAACAAAATGCGATGTATCAAGGTCTAATTGATTTTTCAAATCCTGCCTGCTCCACGGATGAGCAAAGCAGACTTTTTCTATATTTGCAACATCGTCAAGATACTGCAATGCAAATTTTTCTATTTTCATAATATTAATGTGCGCTGTACCAATCCTTGCCTATATTACCGTCGGCACGAAGCTTTACCTTCATTTTGCAGGCATTTTCCATTTCCTCGGTTACTATTTGCAACGCCTTTTCTGCTTCGTCGGTAGGTGCTTCAACAATCAATTCGTCGTGCACCTGAAGAATAAGCTGAGCTTTCATATTTTCAGCCTTCAGCCGTCTGTCAACCTTGACCATTGCAATTTTGATTATGTCGGCGGCAGTGCCCTGAATAGGCATATTTCTTGCAACTCGCTCGCCGAAGGCACGCATCATATGGTTACTTGAAGCAAGCTCCGGCAGGTAACGCTTTCTATGAAAAAGAGTTTCACTGTACCCCTTATCCTTTGCAAGCTCAATCATATCCTTCATATACTTATCTACGCCGCTATAGGTGGCAAGATAATTATCTATATACTGCTTTGCTTCTTTATTACTTACGCCAATATCCTTTGCCAGAGAAAAGGCGCCGATACCGTAAACAATTCCGAAATTAACCGCCTTTGCACTGCTTCGCATTTGACTTGTTACCATATCAACAGGCATATTGAAAACCTGAGAAGCCGTAATGGTATGAATATCGTCGCCGTTATTAAAAGCATTTATCATTGCTTCATCGCCCGAAAGGTCGGAAAGCACGCGAAGCTCGATTTGGCTATAGTCGGCGTCTACAAGCTTTTTACCCTCGCCTGCCACAAAAAATTTACGCATTTCTCTGCCAAGCTCGGTGCGAATTGGTATATTCTGCAAATTAGGCTCTAAAGAAGATATTCTGCCTGTTCTCGTTTCAACCTGATTAAAGCGTGTGTGAATTCTGCCGTCAGGCTCAATAACCTTTAAAAGTCCGTCGCAGTAGGTGGATTTAAGCTTAGACAGAGAACGGTATTCCAAAATCTGCTCAACAACGGGATGCTCGTTAACAAGTCCCTCCAGCACCTCTGCATTTGTTGAGTAGCCGGTTTTCGTTTTCTTTTTACAGGGAAGTCCCAAATCCTCAAACAAGGCAACGCCAAGCTGCTTTGGAGAATTAATATTAAACTCTCTGCCTACGCTTTCGTATATCTGCAGGGTCAGCTCGTTTATTCTTTCGCCCAGCTGTTTGCCGAATTTTTCGATACCGCTTTTGTCAACCTCAAAGCCTGCATATTCCATTTTTGCAAGCACGGCGGAGAGAGGAAGCTCAATTTCCGTTAGAAGTGATGTTTCCCCTGCCTCCTCAATCAAAGAATTCATTTTTTCAAACAAAGGCTTAACGGTTGCGGCTAAAGAGACAGTCATATCCTTTTCGCCCAAGGAATTGAAAAATTCAGGTATTGCAACGGAATATTCAACGCAAAGATGCTCAAGGTCGTAATTACTGTCACCCGGTCGGAGCAAATATGCCGAAAGCATTAAATCTCCGCAAACGCCCTTAAGCTCAACCGAGTATTTGCAGGCAAGCCTGTGAAGCTCCTTGGTGTTTATGGTATATTTTTTTGTATTTTCATCCTCAAAGAAATTGCGAACAAAATAGGAATACTCCGGAGTTTCGCAGGGCATAACTATAATCTCGTCACCAAAGGAAAAATACAAATCAGTAATTGTACCGTCTGTCATGGCAGGGTAAAAATATGCATCTGTTCCTCTGAGGCGGTCAAGAAGATAATCGGCATTAACGCAGGTCAGCCTTGTAAGCTCTCTTTTAGGAGCCTCCTCCTGCCGTGCCTCCGCCGCCATATTTGCATCAAGATTAAATTTAGGAATAAGAGAAAAAAGCTCAAGCCTAACAAACTGCGAAACTGCCTTTTGCCTGTCACCCTGCTGAATTTTGTAATCATTCAAATCGGTGCTGACAGGAGCCTCGGTGCTGATTGTTCCTAATTTTAAAGAAAGGTATGCCTTGTCCTTATCATTGGCAAGCTTTGCCTTAACTCCTGCTTTTATATCCAGACCGTCTAAATTTTCATAGATATAATCAATAGTATGAAAACGCTGAATAAGGTCAAGGGCGGTTTTTGCCCCTACTCCTGCAACGCCGGGTATATTATCGGAACTGTCGCCCGGCAGAGCCTTAACCTGAATAAGCTCCCGAGGCGTCACTCCGTATTCCTCCATAATAGCCGCTTCGTCGTAAATATCGGTAACCGCCTGTCCCATTTTAGTGCGAGCCAAAAGCACCTTAACTCCGTTATGGGCAAGCTGAAGCGAGTCCCTGTCGCCTGTGGCAATAAAGCATTCGTCGCCGTTTTTTCGGCAAGCCTCGGCAAGAGTTCCCAATATATCGTCTGCCTCCCAGCCTGCATGCTCAACAGTTACTATTCCTAAATTCTTTAAAAGCTCCTTAAGAATCGGCATCTGCGACCGAAGCTCATCGGGCATACCGTGCCTGCCTGCTTTATAGTCATCGTACATTTCGTGGCGAAAGGTAGGTGCGTGAACATCAAAAGCAACCGCAACGCAGTCGGGAGAGCACATTTCCTTAAGCTTAAGATAAATATTTAAAAAGCCGTAAACAGCGTTGGTGTATTCACCTTTTTTAGTGGTCAGCAGTTTAATTCCGTAAAAAGCACGGTTAACAATGCTGTTGCCGTCAATAACTAATAATTTCATACCGTTACCCCTGTAATATAATTGGAATTATTATACCATATTTATACACCTATTACAAGGCGAAGCAAAATTATTTTGTTGCCCAAACACCCTTTTCATACGGTTTTCAAGTCGCAGAAAAAACAAAGGTCAAAAAAAGTCAAAAAAGTTCTTGACTTTTCCTGACCTTTGTGCTATTATGACGATAGAAGGTCAAAGAAAGTCAAAGTCAAATCAAACAAGCGACTGCTTTCAAGATCTAAAAATTATTCAGGGAAGTGATGAAATTGAAGCTAAGCGATGTTATTGCCGATATGATACTTGATATGTTCGACGACGATACGCCGACTATCCAAATTCAGCGAAACGATTTGGCGGCTCAGTTAGGATGTGTGCCCAGCCAGATAAACTATGTTATAACCTCGCGGTTCACGCCCGAACAGGGTTACAGAATTGAATCAAGGCGAGGCGGCGGCGGATGTATTATGATTACCCGCGCAGCAACAAAGGAAAACGCAATCATATCGCTGATTAATTCCATCGGCACAGATATTGACGAGAAGAATGCAAAGGCTCATATTTACAACCTTAATTACCAAAATCTCGTCAGTGACAAGGCGGCAAATATGATGCTTGCAGTTACGGCAGACAGTAATTTCAGAGAGCTGCCGCCGGATTTAAAAAACAAAATCAGAGCAAGCCAGCTCAAGCAAATGCTGCTTGCATACATTAATTAGGAGGGATTTTTATGTTATGTCAACATTGCAACAAAAATGAGGCAACAACTCACATCAAAAAGAATATAAACGGTCAAAGAGAAGAAATGCACCTTTGCAGTGAATGTGCAAGGGAGCTTGGCGTTATGGACGAATTCAAAATGCCAAGTATGAGCGAATTCTTCGGAGAGAGTCTTTTGGGAAGCTTTTTAGGCGCCGGTTCTGCGGCAATGAATTCCCTTGCAGGAATTGAGCGTTGCGGCACCTGCGGCTCCTCGTTCAGCGACATAGTCAACAGCGGTCACATCGGCTGCAGCGACTGCTACGAAAAATTCAGCGACAGGCTTGAGCCGTCGTTAAGAAAAATGCACGGCAAAACAAAGCATATAGGCAAATTTATTTCCTATTCGCAGGACGCCGAAAAATCCGATAAGCCAAAGGAGGAAAAGGTAGAAAATCCCCTTGAGGCTTTGAAAAAGGATTTAGACAAAGCCATTAAGGAGCAGCGTTTTGAGGACGCGGCAGTATTAAGAGATAAGATTAAGGCTATGGAGGACGGAAATGAGTAAGTGGTACAAAAAGACAGGCGCAGACGGCGACATTGCCGTAGCCTCAAAAATAAGACTTGCAAGAAACATTGACGGCACTCCCTTTCCCTGCAAGATGACTAACGAGCAGCGCAAATCGGTTTGCAAGAAAATATTTGCGGCAGTTCAAAATTCAAAGCTTGCAGGAGAATTTGCCTTAACAGAGATTAACCCCCTTAAGGATTACGAAAAGATTGCCCTTTACGAAAAAGGAATTATAAGCGCAAGGCTTGCAAAGCAGGAGCAATACGGCGCAGTTATGATGACTAAAGACGAGGATATAAGCATTATGCTTTGCGAGGAGGACCACATCAGGCTGACGGCGAGAGCCGCCGGTCTGGAGCTGAAGTCCCTTTACGGCAAAATTGACGCCGTTGACAATGTTATTATTGACAGCGTAAAAATTGCCTTTGACAAAAAGTACGGCTTTTTAACATCAAATCCCATTCATTTGGGTACAGGTCTTAAGGCGAGCGTTTTGCTTCACCTGCCTGCAATTAACAGTCAAAATATGAT
>CALYNN010000122.1 GCA_945221685.1 uncultured Clostridia bacterium
GCACCACACATTCTCGGCACCGTTAGAAAGATAAACGCCGAAGAATACGCCGGGCTTAAGGATGACGGATATAAGATTACAGACCAAATAGGTGAATCGGGAATTGAAGCGGCAATGGAGGCTGAGCTTAAGGGCACCCCCGGCGAGCTTACAATTACTATTGACAACGAAGGAAATGTTACCGAAAAGGTTACCAAGAAGCCTGTTCAGGGCAACACGGTTGTTCTTACCATTGACCGTGACCTACAAATTCTTGCTCAAAAGCAGCTTAAAAAGGTGTGCAATTCGGTAAATGCCTATTCCTCGGCAGGAGCCGTTGTGGTGGAGGACTGCAACAATGGCGAGGTGCTTGCCGCCGCATCATATCCATCCTTTGACCTTAATGATTACTACAAGAAATATAATAAGCTTTCTTCAAATTCAAGAAATCCTCTATGGAGCAGATTTGCAATGGCAACATATGCACCGGGTTCAACCTTTAAGCCTGTTACCGCTACTGCGGCGCTTGAGGAGGGCGTAATTAATTCCGACACAACATATGTTTGCGTAGGTCAAAAGGACTTTTTCGGTCAGCCCTTTAAGTGCCTGCACGGAAATGCCCACGGCACCGAAAATGTTAGGACGGCCTTAAGAGATTCCTGCAATATGTTTTTCTATAACTGTGCGCTTGATACAGGCATTGATAAAATCGACGAGTACGCCTCCGCATACGGCTTAGGTCAAAAAACAGGCGTAGAGATTGCGGAATCATCGGGTATTCTTTCTTCGCCCGACAACAGAAAGGCGGCAGGCGGAGTTTGGCGTATAGGCGACACCATGACTACTGCCATTGGCTTAAGCGATAACCTGTTTACTCCCCTTCAGCTTGCTAACTACTGCTCAACAATAGCTAACGGAGGCACAAGGTACGAAATGCACTTTGTAAAATCCGTTATTAAATCATCTACAGGATTAGTTGAGGAAAATGAAAAAACAGTTGCTCAGTCCCTCGATTTAAGCAAAAACACCCTTAATAACATTCACAAGGGTATGCGCCTTGTTGCCACGAGCGGCGGTCCTTCGCTGATTTTTTCACAGATTGACACAAAGGTTGCCTGTAAAACAGGTACCTCCGAGGTTGTTGTAAACGGTGTAAAAAGAAACAACGGCTTTCTTATTACATATGCGCCCTACGAAAATCCCGAAATAGCAGTATCCTCGGTAGTTGAGCTGGCAGGCTCCGGCTCCGAAACGGCGCAGATGACATCGGAAATTATAAAATATTGGTATCAAAACAACACCGACGCCAAAGTAAATCAAAAGGTAGGCACTCTTTTGCCTTAGTTTATACTAATTTTTTGTTGAATATATTAGAAAATTATGTTAATATATTTTAGATTAATGAAAAATTACAAAGCATAAAAATAAGCTAATCACTTTTCAGGAGGTAATATATGAATATAGCACTTATTGCCCACGACGCAAAAAAAGAATTATTAGTGCAGTTTTGCATTGCATACTGCGGCATTATCAGCCGACACGATGTTTGCGCAACAGGAACAACAGGCAAGCTTGTTTCAGAAGCAACAGGCTTAAAAATTAACTGCTTTCTTGCGGGAAGTCAGGGAGGCGGTCAGCAGATTGCCAGCCGTATTGCCTGCAACGAAATAGATTTGCTCATATTCTTCAGAGACCCTCTTTCACCCAAGCCCCACGAGCCTAACGATAATGATTTGCTGCGTCTTTGTGATGTTCACAACATTCCCTTTGCAACAAACATTGCTACTGCCGAGGCACTTATCAGAGGTGTTGAGCGCGGCGACTTTGAATGGAGAGAAATAGTAAACCCAAGATACAACCCTGCAAAATAGAAGCAAATAATTAGGGGCAACAACTGTTGCCCTACTTTTATAACATATAATGGAGGATACTATGGCGCTTGTAACAAAAGCAATAAAAGGCACAAAGGATGTGCTGCCAAAAGATGTTCACAAAAATCAATATATAGAAGCCACCTGCCTTGACACCGCAGAAAAATTCGGCTACAAGGAAATAAGAACTCCCGTATTTGAGCATACCGAGCTGTTTCAGCGCGGCGTTGGAGATACTACCGATGTTGTTCAAAAGGAAATGTATACCTTTGACGACAAGGGCGGCAGGTCAATAACACTTCGCCCCGAGGGCACTGCAGGTGCAGTTCGCTCTTATCTTGAAAACGGACTTTGCAACGAGGCTCTGCCCCAAAAGGTTTGCTACCTTACCTCCTGCTACCGCTACGAAAAGCCGCAGGCAGGAAGATTAAGAGAGTTTCACCAGTTCGGTGTTGAGTGCTTCGGTACTCAGTCACCTCTTGCCGACGCAGAGCTTATCGCCCTTGCAAAAGCCGTATTTGATAATCTTGAGGTTAAGGATTTAAGCCTTGAAATAAATTCAATAGGCTGTCCCACCTGCCGTGCGGAATATCATAAGGCACTTAAGGAATACTTTTCCTCCCGTCAGGACGAGCTTTGCGAAACCTGCCGCGGCAGACTTGAAAGAAATCCAATGCGAATTCTTGACTGCAAAAGTCCTGTTTGCTCTGCTATAGCCGCAGATGCTCCGGTGGTTACCGATTACCTTTGCGACGAATGCAAAGAGCACTTTGACGCAGTGCAAAAATACCTTAAGGCACAAAATATTGAATACACAATCAACCCTAAAATCGTAAGAGGTCTTGATTATTACACCAAAACAGTCTTTGAATTTGTTTCAACCGGTATAGGTGCTCAGGGCACCGTGTGCGGCGGAGGAAGATACGACGGACTTGTAGATGAGCTTGGCGGTCAGAAAACGCCCTCATTAGGCTTTGCAATGGGACTTGAACGGCTTATGATGCTTCTTGAAGCGCAGAACGCACCGTTTCCACAGGCGGCCGTGCCGGATTTATTTATTATCGCATTAGGCGAAAAGGCAACCCTTAAGGCTGTTGAAATTGCAGGTGATATGAGAGCAGAGGGATTTGAAGCTCTTATCGACTTAAATCAGCGTTCGTTAAGAGCGCAAATGAAATATGCCGACAAGCTTGGCGCAAAGTTCACCGTTGTTATAGGCGATAACGAGGTTGAGCAGGGTGTTGCAAGGCTTAAGAATATGGCAAACGGCGAAGAAACCGAAATTGCGCTTACAACCTTTGTCAGCGGATTTTACAACATTTCCCTTTCGGAGCAGCTTGCCGATTTGGAAATAAACGGCGAGGAGTTTGATTTTGGCTCGCTGTTCGGCATTAAGAACGAGGAGGAATAAAAATTGGCAGACTCAATTAAAGGACTTAAAAGAACCTGCTACTGCGGCGAAATAAGATTAAGCGACGCAGGAAAGGAGGTTACTCTTTTCGGCTGGTGCCAAAAGCAGAGAGATTTAGGCAACCTTATTTTTGTTGACTTGAGAGACAGAACGGGAATTGTTCAGCTTTCCTTTAACGATACTACCGACAGAGAAATTTTTGCCAAGGCGCAAAGCGTAAGAAGTGAATTTGTTGTCGCCGCCGTAGGCACTGTTTGCGAAAGAGAAAGCAAAAACAAAGAGCTTCCCACAGGCGATATTGAAATAGCCGTAAAGGATTTTCGCATTATTTCAAAGGCAGAAACCCCTCCCTTTGAAATTGCAAACAGCGAAAAGGTAGGCGACGATGTTACCCTTAAGTACAGATACCTTAACCTGCGTAACCAAAAGCTTACTCAAAATATTTTGATGCGCCACAAAATTGCAAAAATCGCAAGAGAATATTTTTATGAAAACGATTTTATTGAAATAGAAACACCTATGATGATAAAATCCACACCTGAGGGTGCAAGGGACTATGTTGTTCCCTCCCGTGTGCACAACGGCAAATTTTACGCTCTGCCCCAAAGTCCTCAAATTTACAAGCAGCTTTGTATGGTGGCAGGCTTTGACCGCTATATTCAGCTTGCCCGCTGCTTTAGAGATGAGGATTTACGAGCCGACAGGCAGCCTGAATTTACACAGATTGACCTTGAAATGTCCTTTGTAGATACAGACGATATTATGGAAATGGCAGAGGGCTTTATCAAAAGGCTTATGAAAGAAACCGTTGGCGTAGATGTTCCTATGCCGCTTCCTCGTATGACCTTTGCCGAGGCTATGAACAGCTACGGCTCCGACAAGCCGGATACCCGCTTCGGTATGCTTATTAACGATATTACGGATTGGGCAGACGGCACTGATTTTGCAGTATTCAAAAATGCAATAGCAGAGGGCGGAAGCGTTAAAGCTATCGTTGCCGAAAATTCCGCATCTGTTTACTCAAGAAAAAAGATTGACAAGCTTACCGAGCACGCCCGCGGAATAGGTGCAAAGGGACTTGCCTACATTCGCTGGGCAGACGAAGCGCCCAACTGCTCCTTTGGTAAATTTCTTAAGGACGGCGAGCTTGAATCGCTTCTTGATAAGCTTGGCGCAAAGCAGGGCGACTGCGTATTTATTATATCCGACAAGACCTCTGCCGCCCTTTCAATTTTAGGCGCACTGCGTTTAATTATTGCAAAGGAGCTAAACATTATTCCTCAGGGCAAATGGAATTACCTTTGGATTACCGAAATGCCCTTCTTTGAGCAGGACGAGGAAACAGGCGAATGGGTTGCAATGCACCATCCCTTTACAATGCCTATGGAGGAATGCATTGAGTATCTTGACACCGACAAGGGCAAGGTAAGAGCAAAGGCATTTGACCTTGTACTAAACGGCACCGAGCTTTCATCAGGCTCAATGAGAATTACCGACTGCAAGCTTCAAAACAAAATGTTTGAGCTTTTAGGTATGAGCCAAGAGGAAATAGACGCAAAGTTCGGATTTTTGGTAGAGGCGTATCACTACGCTTCACCTCCCCACGGCGGTATGGGCATAGGTCTTGACAGGCTTGCAATGATTATCTGCGGCGCAGACAGCCTAAGAGATGTTACCGCTTTCCCAAAGGTTCAAAATGCCAGCGAGCTTATGAGCGGCGCTCCCGGCACGATAGACGATGTTCAGCTTGACGAGCTTGGTATTTGCCTTGCAGTCGAGGAGGCAGAAAATGAGCAGTAACTTTTTTGCAATGGTAAATCGAATGAAGCTGATTGACCGATGGGCTTTAATGCAACACAGCAAGGCGGAAAACATTGCGGAGCACAGCCACCGCGTTGCGGTAATTGCCC
>CALYNN010000123.1 GCA_945221685.1 uncultured Clostridia bacterium
AATGGGAAATTTCAAAAAAGCACACATAAAATAAAGCGGTGCATATGTGCACCGCCGTATTTTTTTGTGTTTATTTGGTTCTGTATTCATTGTAATATGCGTTGTAAAGTAAACCGTCCCTACATAAGTGTAGTTGTCATGATAAATACCGTAAATCGAATAACCGCAGTAGGCGAAAGCACTGCCTATATATAGTTGGATTAAAAAGGCTGAATGTTTCTCGATTTCCTTTCGCTTTTTGTTCTTACAAATCTCGGCTGTAGGTCGCTGATGCTCTCATATTCCGTATAATTCAAAATTTCTTCTTGTGTTATCTGTTGTCTGTTTGTAGCAATTCTGTAGGTTGCCTCAATAAAGCCTAATACCATAAAGAATACGATAAGCTCCTTGGGACTTTGCAGGGTATGCTCAAACAGCGACATTGTGACAAATCCCACCAAGGACGAAGCGTAAAGCGCCGAATATCTGTGAAAAATCTTGTCTTTTGTTTTCAATAGCCTCAGCAACAGTGAAGCAATCATTATAAGAATTATAACGACAAAAATTCCTCCGATTACGCCGCCTTCAACCAAAAGCTCCAAAAACAGATTATGAGCGTGAGTTCTGTCTATACCGTAGGTATCTCTCAACAGCGTATGCACATTATCCGAGCCTGCTCCCAATCCCACCACGGGATTTTTTAAAAATATATCAAAGCAGCTTTCCCATATATCAAACCGCTTTGATGTGGATGCAAGAAAATCACCCTTAGGGTAATTCTTGTATCTTAATACCAATCCTACCGGAATTGCAATTGCAAGCAAAACAATAAAGGGAAAAATTCTTCTAAATAAGTGCTTGTTACTTGTGCTCAGCAGTATTGCCAAAAGCGAAAGACCTACAGCAATATATGCTCCTCTTGAGGAGGTGCATATTATTCCGCCGAGTGCAAGCAAAAAGCATACTCGGCTGATTTTTCTGTTTTTGGAACGACTGAAATAAACGGAGCCAAAGGCACAAAACGGAGTGACCGTAACAAGATAAGTGGCAAGTATCAGCGGATTATCAAAGGTTGACGATGCTCTTGCCTCAAACTTGTAGTTAACTATATCAACGGGAATAGCATCATAAATAATATCGTTTACATAGTAGTAAAGCGGATTGGGAAAAGCAAAGCTAAATCCGTCGAGATGCTGAGACATATTGTATGTAACAACCTCAAGAATGGCAATAAATCCGATAATTCCCGCCGAAAGATTAATAAGCGTAATTGCATTTTTCAGCTTCCGCTTTGTGTTTACCGTATTTGCAACATAAACATATATTAAAAAGCAACCCATCCATAAAAGACCTATCAGTGCGGAAAGCAGGTGAGTTTTGCTCCAGAATGCCGATATAATCATATAGCACATATATATTAAAAATATTTTTCCTGTTTCGCCTAAAAGAGCTTTTTTATTGATTTTGCTCCAATAAACCTTAAACACAACAAAGCTTATTAAAAGCAGTATAAGACTCAAATATTCGGGAAGAAGCGGAAAAAGCAAAAGGGTAATCAAAAGCCAATACCAAGCTGTCTTTTTCGGATAATCCCTTTTAAGCCTTTGTATTCTTTCTTTCATAATCTGTCCTCATTGTATAATAATTAATCTAAATTATACTCTTTGAATTTACTCACATAATACTACAACAACATCATTTTTGCAAGAGGAAACATTTCCGCCTGCCGTTTTTGGGCGGTGCTCGTGTGTAATACTTTACAGTGAGTTTACATTTTTTTAATAACTCTCTTAACAAATTTGTTGAAAATGTTCTACAATTATAGTATAATAATTCAGTATCTATTATCATATAGGAGTGTTATTATGGACGAAAAAAAGTATGATGCCGAATTAAACGGCGTCGAAGAAGAAAATAAAACGGATGTGCTTCCAAGCGAAAATATATCCGAGGCACAGGGCGAAGAAGGCATTGTCGCAGATAACGGCGAGGCTACTGCCAAAGAAGCCGAGGAGCATTATGATACTACCATAAGCGGCGTGGGTGTAAATTACGAAAATAACGATAACTGGGAGTTTGAGGCAGAGGCGCCTACTCTTGCAGATGATTTTTTGCAGCTTGACGGAGTAGGTGAAGAAGCAGAAGCGAACGAAGAAAAAGAAGCTCATACCCCTGCTTCTCAAGAAAACGGCAGCCAAATCGTTATTAATAAGGAGCCGCTGAAATTTATTCCGCTGGCAATTTTTGTTGCAGCCTGTATTGCAGTAATAAGTGTTTTCAGCGTTCGCTACTTTACCGTTCCAAACGGAAAGGAAGGCAAATATATGAATCCCGGCTCCGTTGTTGCAACGGTAGAAGACACAAAGGTCAGCACCGGTATGTTTAATTATTACTATTCATCTATTGTAAAGTATTATGAAAGCTACGCTTCATATTTTGGACTCGATACATCGTCGGATTATTCTACTCAATATACAACAGATGACGAAGGAAACAAGGTTAGCTGGTCGGAATTTTTTGAGAATGAAGTGTTTGAAGAAATTAAGTATACAACTGTTCTTTATTCAAACGGATTAAAGGCAGGAGTTACCCTTACCAAAGATCAGCAGGAAACCATTGACGACCAAATGGAAACCTTTAAAACCAGCGCCTCTGAAGCCGGTGTCAGCCTCGATGAATATATTTCCTCTCAATACGGCGAATACTGCACCGAGGATACTCTGCGCTTAATGCTTGAACAGTATTATATCACCATAAACTATCAGGGTATGCTTTCTTCCTCAAAGCAGCCTACAGATGACGAGATACAAAAATACTACAGTGAGCACGAAAATGAGTTTAAGTCGATTAATTTCAGCTATTTGGCATTCGACTATGATACAACCTCCGATGATACCAAGAAAGAATCCCAAAAAAAAGTTGATAAATATTTTAAGAAAATAACCGACAGAGATTCAATAATGGATTTAGTGCCTGAGGTTTATTCGGATTATATTGAAAACGATACGAAATCAATAATGGAAAACGACAGCTCCCTTACCGAAGCGCAGGCAAAGAAAAGCGCAATCGAAAACTACGAAAGCAGTGTTGACTATTCGATTGAAGGCTCTTCCCAAACTCCCTTTGATGCGGAAACAACCGAGTGGCTCTTCAGCGACAGCACAAAGGTAGGAGAAAAAAAGTGCTATATTAATGAGTCTGCAGGTTATGCTTATCTTATTTTGAAAACAGAAATGGCAACTGCCGATGAAACCGAAACCTATTCGGTAAGGCATATTTTGATAATGCCTCGTGATGAAGACGGAAAAACAGATACTACAGGCGAAAAAACCTTTACCGACGAGCAGTGGCAGGAGGCTGAAAAGAAAGCTAATGAGGTTTACGAAACCTTTAATAAGGGCGATAAAACCGAATATAGCTTTGCTTTGCTGGCAGAGCAGTACAGCGATGATACGGCTTCTTTGTCCTCAAGCGGAACCAACGGAGTTTTCGGCGGACTTTGCGAAGCAATACCCGTAACCGAAAATTATGTTGCAGAGTTTAAAAATTGGTGCATTGACGACAGTCGTAAGTACGGTGACACCGATATTGTTAAATCACAGTACGGCTATCACATTATGTTCTTTGTAAACGATACCGAGGCTTATAAGGCATCAGTAATTTCAACTATAAGACAAAATAACCTTGAAAAGCTTGTTGAGGATGCTGAGCAAACCCTTAACAGAAAACGAATTGACAAGGCAATAAGCATTTACAATGCTTCAAAAAGCACTGCTTCAGAAAGTGCTGATTCAGCCTTACAGTCCGCAGAATAAAAATTTTACTTGTATTATTCTTTAATATAGTGTAAAATAATCTTTGAAATATTTATTATCACAAAAGGATGTAAAGAGAAATGGCAAAAAAAGAATTAAATGAGGATTTGCTTACCGGCGGAAGTTTGGGCGGTGAGGATAAAAAAGCGGCTAAGGAGGCTGCTAAAAAAGCCAAGAAGCTTGCTAAGGAGCAAAAGATAAAAGAAAAGAACGAAGCAAAACGCGCGGCTATCAAGGCTGAAATTGATAAGCTTAAGGAAAAAAGAGCCGCAAGCGAAAGCGAAAAGGAAAAGGAGGAGCTTTCCAAAAAAATCAAAGCTCTTTCCGATAAATATTCTTCCGTAGGAAGCTCTGCAGGCATCAGCATTTCAAAAAGAACCAAAAAGGTAATTCAGTCCGTTGTCTGCGTTGTAATTGTTGTTGCACTTCTTGCAACCTATTTTTGCACAGGTGCAGTAAGAAAAGGCTTTATTTCTTACACAGGCTTGCCGGCAAAGGCTACTACGGCTGTTACCGTAACAAACGGTACCCAAAAGGCAAATGTAAAGGTAGAAACATATAATTTTTATTTCGCCTCAACCTATAATACTCTCCAGTCACAGCAGTCAACCTATGAGCAGTACGGAATCAGCCTTGAGGACTCAGGTCTTAATGTTGATTTTTCAAAGGAGCTTTCAAAGCAGGAGTATGTTGACGAGGACAACAAAACAATTACTTGGGCAGAGCATATTCAGGACCTTGTTGTTGAAGCAATAGAGGATACATATACCTATTACCTTGCCGCTGTTGAGGCAAATGACGGCAAAGAGCCTGAAATTACCGACGAGCAGAAGCAAGAGCTTGAAGATACTCTTAAGCAATACGAGGAGCAGGCAAATCAATACGGATATACTCTTTCAGGCTATCTTGTAAAGGCTATGGGTAAGGGCGTTACTGAAAAGGTGTTTACCCGTGAGCTTACAAGGCAGTACATTGCTCAAAACTATCAGGAGCAGCTTTCCGATCCTTCAAGCAGAGAATATACAGACGAAGATATTAACGCCTATAAGGATGAGCATCTTGATGATCTTAAAACCGTAGATGTCAAGATTTTTGAGTGCGATAATGAGGATAATGCAAAGGCTTTCAAAAAAGCATTAAAAGCAGACGGCTCTAACTTCGCCGATTTGTGTGTAAAATATTCAACCTCCGATTTCGAAAAGGAAGGATATGAGGATGAGGGATATTCAACAGTTTACGGCGTTACAAGAGAATTTCTTATAAATAATTCTTATGCCATAGCCGCCGCAGTTGAAGAAGAGGATCTGTCTCTTATACACATCTGACGCTGCCGACGATCTTACGCGTGT
>CALYNN010000124.1 GCA_945221685.1 uncultured Clostridia bacterium
TGCCTAGGCTCGTGGGCTCGGAGATGTGTATAAGAGACATGTAAAATGCGGTAATAACATCACTGCCGATTGCCAACGCACCGTGATTTTCAAGAAGCATTACATCGTGCTCCTCAAGGTACGGCTCAATAGAGTTAGGTACCTCCACGGTTGAGGGAGTGCCGTAGGGAGTCAGCGGAACGCTTCCGATTACTGCAACATCTTCAATCATATTATACATATCCATTGCCTTATGAGCCACGGCAAAGCCTGTTGCTCCCGGAGGATGAGCGTGAATAACGCTGAAAACATCGTCTCTTTTTTCATAGCAGCGAAGGTGCATTTTGATTTCGCTTGAGGGGCGAAGTCCCTCTGCACCCTCTAAAACATTACCGTCCTTATCTATAAGAATAAGCTTTTCGGGTGTAATAAAGGATTTGCTCATTCCGGTGGGAGTGGCAAGAATATTGCCGTTTTCAAGCTTAACGCTTACATTGCCGTCGTTTGCCGCAACCCAGCCTAACTGCCACATCTTATGGCAAACATCGCAAATTTGATTTTTTACTTCTTCTATGTTTTGCATATAATACCTCCTGTTAATTGACATTATTGCAGAATAATGATATTCTAATTGTAGTATATTATAATTTTTTCTTTAATGCTTGATGAATTATAGGCAAAAACTATGACAATATTCACTTTTGAGGTTTTTTTATGAATTACAGTGAGCTATATGAAAACAAAAAACGCGGCTCTTTTGATTTTCCCATAGAGCTTTATTATGTTGATGAAAGCTCTCCGAGGTATCATATGCCGCTTCACTGGCACCTTGAATACGAGCTTATTACCGTGCTTAAGGGTAGTCTTGAGCTTTCGGTTGACGGCGAAAAGACAGTGCTCAACTGCGGCGACTGCATTTGGATTGGCGACGGAGTTGTGCACGGAGGTACGCCCAAGGACTGCATTTACGAGTGCGTAGTTTTTGACTTGGGTACGCTTTTGCACGATACTCCCGTTTGCAAGCGAAGCGCAACGGAATTTTTGGCAAACAAGAACGGATTTACCTCGGTGCTTCGCAAGGGTACTCCCGCCGCCGCCACGGCAGACAAAATATTTGAAGCAATGGAAAAGGAGCAGCGCGGCTACGAATGGATAACGGTTGGACTTATGTGGCAGCTTATGGGTATGCTCCTATCCTTAAAGGACGGTCAGCTGTTTACGGTTGACAACAGAACGCAGGTTAACAGGCTGAAAAATGTTTTGACCTACATAAGAAACCGCTACGACAGCGTTGTAACCCTTGAGGAGTTGGCGGCGGTTGCAGGAATGTCGCCAAGATATTTTTGCCGAGCCTTTTCGCAGATAACAGGAAAAACGCCTATTGCTTACCTAAATTACTACCGAATAGAAGCGGCAGGCGAGCGACTGCTGATGACCGATGAAACCATAACGGATATTGCTCTTGCCTGCGGATTTAACGATTTAAGCTACTTTTCAAAAATGTTTGCCAAGGAAAAGGGAGTCAGCCCATCTCAATACAGAAAGCGTGAAAAAGCCGTTTGGAGCAGTTAAGTCCAAACGGCTTTTGCCTTTGTATTATCTATACCTTTGTTTAATAAATGTAGCTTTTGTAACCAACAAGCCTTCCGCCCTTATAATATGTTCGCGGCACTCTGCGGGCAACACGGCAGGGAAGCTCATAATTAAATGAGTGAGCAAGGCCGGAAACCTCCTCCATTGAAAGCTCGTTATCCTTATCTCTGCCGACAAGGGTTACGGTTGTTCCAACCTGAACACCGTCTATATCGGTTACATCCACCATAAACTGATCCATACAAACTCTGCCCAAAATAGGCGCGTACTGACCGTTTATCAAAACTCTGCCCTTATTTGAAAGGCATCGTGGGTAGCCGTCTGCATAGCCAACGGGGATGGTTGCAACCCTACGGGTTTCGGTGGTTTTGTATGTTCCGCCGTAGGAAATTTCTCTGCCTGCCTCCAAATCCTTTATATGAGAAATATGGGCAATCCATTTCATTGCAGGCTTAATGCTCAAAAGACCTTTATCTACCTCCTCCGAGGGATAAAGTCCGTAAAGAATAATTCCCATTCGGCACATATCAAAATATTCATCAAAATTCATAATGCCTGCGGAATTATTCAGGTGCTTAACAGGAATGGTTATACCCCTGTCCTCAAGCATTTTAACAAACTGCTTATATTTTTCTCTCTGCGCTATAGCCTTATCCAAGCAGGATTCGTCTGCCGTGGCGAAATGAGAAAACAGTCCCTCTGCCTCAATATTGGGAAGCTCTGTTATTTTTTTGCAAATATCGGCACTTTCCTCGTTAACCTGAAGGCCGATACGGCTCATACCCGTATCTATGCAAAAATGAAATCTTGCAGCTTTATTTTGCTTTACCGCCTCATCTGAAAGAGCCTTAGCGGCTTCATAGCTGAAAATGGGAATTCTTATATCGTATTTTACAACATCGCTGTACGCATTTTCAAACACATAGCCTAAGATAAGAACAGGAGTTTTTATTCCTGCTTTTTTCAGCTCCACTGCCTCTTCTATGCAGGCAACGCCGAAGAAATCCGCCTTATCGTCCAAAAGCTTTCCAAGGGCAACTGCTCCGTGACCGTAGGCGTCTGCCTTAATTACGCAAAGCAGCTTAACATCCTTTGGCAGCTTTTTTCTTGTATTGTTGTAGTTATATTCAACCGCGTCTAAATCTATTGCGGCTTCGGTTCTGAAAAACATTACTTAATTACCTCTGATATTGAAAGTGTTTTAATACCGTTTTGGTCAAAGGCTTTATTCAGCGCTTTAACGAAATCAAGGGCCTTTGCTCCGTCGCCGTGAACGCACACCGAATGAGCTTCAATAGCAATTTCCTCGCCGGTATATGCAGTTACCCTGCCCTGTGTTACCATTTTTAAAACACGCTCAATAGCTTCGCCTTCATCCTCTATCATAGCACCCTCAAGTCCTCTTTTTCTTAAGGTACCGTCAGCCTCATAGGCACGGTCTGCAAAAACTTCGCAGGCATATTTTAAGCCCTTAGCCTTGGCGGCTTCTATCATTTTTGAGCCTGAAAGTCCAAGCAAAATAAGCGAAGAATCAAAATCACGAATTGCCTGAACAACGGCGTTTGAAAGCTCCGTGCTCTTTGCCGCCATATTATACATTGCACCGTGAGGCTTTACATGCTGAATAGGTGCACCTCCTGCCTTGGCAAAAGCAGACAAAGCACCAAGCTGATAAAGGGTGTATTCATACACCTGGGAGGGAGTAACCTCCATATTGGTTCTGCCGAAATTATCTCTGTCGGGATAACCGGGGTGAGCACCAAAGGCTACGCCGTTTGCTTTGCAAAGCTCAACGGTTTTTTTCATAAGTTCACTGCCGCCTGCATGAAAGCCGCAGGCAATATTTGCACTTGTGATAAGAGGAATAATGCTTTCGTCGCAATGGGCGCCCTCGCCCAAATCACAGTTTAAATCTATCTTATACATAGTATCACTCTTTTCCTGAACATTAATACTTAAGCGAGGTATTCTTAACATCGCAAATAAACATATGGCCCGGAGAATGAGTTATTGCAATAGGCGGCTTTGTTGCCGTTACAATATTTTGAGGTGTTACTCCGCAGGGCCAGAACACAGGAATTTCGCCCTCCTTGACTGTTACCGCATCGCCGTAATCAGGCTTTGAAATATCGCTTATTCCAATAAGCTCGGGACTGCCGATATGGATAGGCGCACCGTGAACACGGGGCATTGCCGCAGTAACATTAACAGCCTTAACGACCAAATCATAAGGAATAGGACGCATTGAAACAACCATATTCCCGTGAAAAACTCCTGCGCTTTCAAGGGGAATATTTGTGTTAAACATAGGAACATTTTTTCCCTCTTCAATATGGCGCACGGGAACATCCGCCTCTAAAAGCTCTGCCTCAAAGGAAAAAGAGCAGCCAATAAGGAAATACACAAAATCATCCTGCCAGTAATCGGTAATATCCGTTACCTCCTCGGTAAGAACACCGTTTTTCCATATTCGGTATTTTGGAAAATCGGTGCAGATATTACCGTAGCCTGCCATAGATTTAATATCCTTTGAGCCTGCGTCACCAACCTCTAAAATCGGGCAGGGCCTTGGATTTCTCATACAAAGCAGAAGAAAGTCAAAGGCATACTCCTTTGGCAAGATACAAAGGTTTGCCTGTGCATAACCGCTGCACATACCGGAGGTCTGTCCGGTAAGCTTTTGCTCTCTTATCAGCTTTTTAACCTCCTGAGGCTTCATAGAAGAATAGTCCATAATTAATCTCCTTGTTATTTATCAGTAAAAAAGTAGGTTATCAAAATATTTGCTTTCCTTTCGGGCGGCTCTTTCAGCAGCTTTAACCGACACCTGCTTAAATTTTACAGTGTCTCCGGGTCTTGCCTGTGCAAGCAGAGGCAAATCGGCAGAGATAACAGTTGCTATTTTTGCGTAGCCGCCTGTTGTTTGGTGGTCTGCCGCAAGAATTATAGGCACTCCGCTTTTAGGTATCTGCACCGAGCCAAAAACAATACCGTCGGAAATAATATCCATACCGTCTCTGCCCTTCATTGCAGGACCGTCAAGGCGAATTCCCATTCGGTCTGCGTTAGGAGTAACCTTGTATTCGGCAGAGAAAAATATTTTTTTATCCTCATCGGTAAACATAAAATCCTGCGGACCCAAAACTGCACGAAGTATAACGGTGCTTTCGTATTTTTCAGGGGGAACCTGCCGCTTGTCAAGCTCCATAAACGAAAGGTCGATACAATCGCTGCCTATATTCAGCACATCGCCTGCCTCAAGCCTTCTGCCGTTATATCCGCCGATTTCGGATTTCAAATTTGTTGAACGGCTTTCCATAACAGGTTCAACATCAATTCCGCCGCTGACAGCAAGATACGCCCTAAGTCCTTTTTTTGCACAGCCAACCGCAAGCTCATCTCCCATAGCCACGCGGTAAGCCTTGCACATACGGATAGGCGAGCCGTTTATTTTTGCTTCAAAATCACCGCCGCACAGTGCAATAATACACTTTTGGGTAAATCGGGCGGTAATTCCCAGCATGGTGATTTCTATGACAGCGCAATTGGGC
>CALYNN010000125.1 GCA_945221685.1 uncultured Clostridia bacterium
AATGCAGCTTACGGATGTGCATATCGGCGGCGGATTTATGAGCATTAAGAAGGATTCTATGGCGCTTAATGCAGTTGCCGCAATGATAAGTGAGGAAAAGCCTGATTTAGTTGTTGTTACCGGCGACATTGCATACCCTGTACCGTTTCAGGCAGGAACCTTTAACAACAAGGAAAGTGCAAAGCTTTTTGCAGAGCTTATGGAGCAGCTTGGGGTTTATTGGTGTCTTTCCTTCGGAAACCATGATACAGAGTCTTATTCATTCTATTCAAGAGAAGCAATTTCTCTGCTTTACGAAAGCGAGGATTATCCTCACTGTCTGTTTAGAGCAGGCGACGAAGATGTTGACGGCTGCGGAAACTATGCTGTAAATGTTAAAAACTCGCAGGGAAAAATCACGCAAAGCATTATTATGCTTGACTCCCATTCTTATGTTGACAACGATTATTTAGGCGCCTTATGGAAATATGACACAATTCACGAAAATCAGGTTCAATGGTATGAGAAAACCCTTAAGGAGCTTCAGGAGCAAAACGGCGGAGAGATGCCGAAATCCCTTGCATTCTTCCACATTCCGCTTCCGGAGCACCGTGACGCGTGGTACGAATATGTTGACGCAGGATTATCGGATACGGAAAATGTTACATTTAACTACGGTAAGGCAGGAGAAACAGGTGCTGTTGTTTACAGCAGTAACTACAATTACGGATTTTTTGATAAGGCTTTGGAGCTTGGTTCAACTCAAGCCGTTTTCTGCGGTCACGACCATTACAACAACTTCTCCATAAACTATAAGGGAATAGACTTAAACTACGGCTACTCTATTGACTACCTGGCATATTCGGGAATATTTAAGCAGGGCTCACAGAGAGGCTGCACAATAATTACCGTTAAGCCCGACGGAACATACGAAAGCCGCCTTGAAAATTATTATCAGGATAAATACCAAACCGTTAAGGAAAAAGAACAGGTTACAATGCAGAAGCTTGATACAGTAACCTACGAGAAGAAAGCAGATTAAAAATATAAAATCAGCGTCACGGCTCGGTTATTGCAGTAAGCAACCAAGAGTACGAAGCGCATGCAAAAGCCTACAAATAAAATACTTAAACAAAATTTAAAAGCACAGGGACGGTAAATCGTAAACCGCTCTGTGCTTTTGCTTTGCAGTATTATATTGGAAACATTGCTTTACAAATGGCTTTGCCTGACGGAGTTTTGAAAATTGAGGAATAGGCTTTTTGAATTCCGAAATCCGAGACCTTGTCCTCGTACAGATTAACAAGGAAATCTGCTTCAACAAGAATTTGATAATCAGCCGAGTCAATGCAGTCGTATGTATGGTGATGCGCCACAAGGAAGCAAATTCTATCAATATCCCTTTCATCATAATTCAGCAATGTCAGCATTTCTCTTGCAGGAGCCTCGCCCTCCTGTTCCTGAAGCCTTCCCGAGCAGCTTTTAAACTTTTCCTCAGCAGGCTTTATTCCTATGTCGTGCACAAGCGCCGCCGACTCAAGCACAAAAAGCGTCTTGCCGTCAAGCTCCTCAAGCTCGCCGATGAGCTTTGCAAGGCTGTGCACCTTTATAAAATGCTGAATTCGTTTTGCGTCGCCGCGGTAATATTCAATCATTGCTTCCTTAAGCTGAGTTATTTTATCCATAATCTACATTCTTATGCACAAGGGACTGTTGCTACTGCTTTACAGTTGCCCTGTTCGAGTCTCTTTATCATATTAAAGAAACGAAGATCACCGCAAGGGTGGTCTTCGTTTTTTTGGCGCAGATGAAGAGATTCGAACTCTTGAAGCCTCGTTAAAGACTTACACGATTTCCAATCGTGCTCCTTCGGCCAGCTCGGACACATCTGCACATTGCTTTGATATTATAACCTAATAGCCGTAAATTTGCAAGAACTTTTTTTACTTACTGATTTTCAGCTCGTCGCCGAAATAAACGGTATTGGAGGTAAAGGCAAGCTTTATGCCGCAGCTGTCGGCAAAATTCTTTACTGCGCAGTTAATTTTGCTTTTCAACTCAAGATACTCGGGATATTTTACGGTGCTTACATAAAAATACATACTTATTTCTAAAGCGTGGGTGCCGTAATCGGTAAAATTAATGCGAACATCATCCTGCAAAACCGAATCAAAGCCCGAAATTACCTGACGCAAGCCTTGGCAAAAGCTCTCTATTTCCTGCTGTGTATGGCAGTAATTAATCCACAAAGTTTCGTTAAAAAGTCTTTTATTAATTCTGGTCCAATTAGTTATTTTTGCGTTTGCCATTGCGGTATTTGGGTAAACCGCTTCACTGCCGTCAAGACATCTTAGGCGAGTAGTTCTTATTGTAATATCCTCAACAGTTCCCGTAACACCGTCAACCTCTATGCAATCATCAACCTCAAAGGGCTTGTCGAAAATGATTATAAAGCCGGAAAGAAGATTTTCTACCGTATCCTTGCAGGCAAAGGCAACAGCCACGCCGCCGATACCCAACGCTGCAAAAATCTTTGTTGCAGAGATACCAAATTGCTCAAGCACCATCAGCGCCGCAATTATGGCAATAAGTGCTTTAAGAATATTGCTCATAAATTTAACGGCGGTTTTTTTGGATTTTGAGGAGCTGTTATCGGCAACCGAATAATCGCTGTTGATGAAATTAATACCAAACCAGCCTGCAAAAACAATAAATCCGATTTTTAAAAGAGTCAAAAACCAACCCCTTACCTGCCCTGTGGGAGCAAGTATTTCGCTGGCGGCATACAGTGAAAGTATTACGGCAAAAAAGGCAAGCGGTCTTGAAAGGCTTTCTTTAACAGACCTACGCACCTTTTCACTGCTTTTTGAGAAAAATTTGCTGATAAGCGCAGCAAATGCCGAGGCTATTTTATTCCTAAATACAGCCACGGCGGCAATTAACCCGGCGGCAACGGCAAGCCTTATTAAAAGCTCTCTTTCGTTTTCCACTCCGTCAATAAGGTTTATGATTTTTTCGATTACATTCGCGCTTAATACGAACATTTTCTTCCCTCTCTGTCAATTACCCAAGCGCTTCAGTCAAGGGTCTGATAATAATTCATCTTTTCTTCAAACTTATCCTTAGGCTGTTCCTTCGGAACCTCAATGGGATACTCACCGGTAAAGCAGCCGTCACAAAAGCCGCAATCGGAATTTTCGGCAAGCTGATGGGTTGCCTCAACCGAAAGATAGCCTAAGCTATCTACACCGATTTCCTCTGCAATTTTTTCAACAGTATCAAACTGACAGGCAATAAGGTTTTCACGGGAGTCAACATCTGTTCCGAAAAAGCAGGGATACTTAAACGGCGGCGAGGAAACACGCATATGCACCTCTTTTGCCCCTGCCTCGCGGAGCAAGCCGACAATTCTTGCACAGGTTGTGCCCCTAACGATAGAATCATCTATCATAATAACTCTTTTGCCCTTAATATTCTCTTTAACAACATTGAGCTTAATACGCACGGCGTCGCGCCTTTCGCCCTGAGTAGGCTGAATAAAGCTTCTGCCGATATATCTGTTTTTGATAAATCCTACACCGTAGGGAATTCCGCTTTCGCAGGCATATCCTAATGCGGCGTCAAGTCCCGAATCGGGAACGCCTATAACTATATCGGCATCAACGGGATGCTCCTTTGCAAGAAAGGCTCCCGCCCTCATTCTTGCATGCTGAACAGACGAGCCTTCAATAACGGAATCGGGGCGGGCGAAATAAATATATTCAAACACGCACAAATTGCCCTTGCCCTTGCAATGGGTTTTAATTGAGCGCACGCCGTCTGTGCCTATAACAACAATTTCACCGGGAAGAATATCACGCACGAACTCCGCACCTAAAGTATCAAAGGCGCAGCTTTCCGAGGATACCACCCACGCGCCGTCTGCCGTTTTGCCCAAGCAAAGCGGTCTGAATCCGTTGGGATCACGAAAGGCAATCAGCTTTGTTGCAGTCATAACAACGCAGGAATAGGCTCCCTTAAGAGTATCCATAACCTTTTCGATTGCTTCCTCTGTATTTTTGCAGGTAAGTCGCTGTGATACGATTGAATATGCAATAGACTCCGTATCGGAGGTTCCGTGAAAAATTCCGCCCTTAAGCTCAAACTGCTTTCTAAGCTGAGGAGCGTTTACAAGATTACCGTTGTGGGCGATTGCAAGATTACCCTTAATATGCCTTATAACAAGGGGCTGAATATTATTTACATTCTTACCGCCTGTTGTTGAATATCTTACATGGCCGATTGCCATATTACCCATACCGAGATGCTCAAGACGGCTGTGGCTAAACACATCGGGCACTAATCCGTCGCCCCGATGATGACGGAATACGCCGTCGTCATTAACGGCAATTCCGCAGCTTTCCTGCCCTCTGTGCTGCAAAGCATAAAGAGCAAGATAAGCCGATTGAGCCACATAGGTTGTTTTGTTTTCAAAAATGCCGAACACTCCGCATTCTTCGTGAAGATTATTAAACATAAGCGTCTCCCGTTAATTTGGCGTATAAAGATTTGCATAAGGTCTTGAGGTTGCCGGAACGAGCTTTTTAAACGGTTTGAGCATAACCTTATTATAGTCCTCATTAAAATATTTGCAATATTTTTTTACATAATTTTCAAGCTCTTTTGTGTCCTCGTCCGTAAGAGCCGTTACTTTTATATTCGGACTGAGGTTTTCCTTTGGAAAATTTCCTCTTACAAAAATTTTTCCGCCGTGCATTCCCGAAGCACAGTGAGTTCCGAAAAGCTTTTCGCCTCTTTTAAGTCCTAAGCCCAAAAGAACAATAGTGCCTCCTGCCATATATTCGCCCAAAAAGGAGCCTGCATTTTTTCCGATAACAAGCACGGGACGCATTTGACGGAATTCCTTCATATGAATACCGCCGCGACAGGCAACATTGTCGCGAATATAAATCTGACCGTCACGCATACCGTAGCCCATAGCGTCGCCGGAATGGCCGTGAACAACGATCTCTCCGCCGTTCATAGTGTTACCCACCGCGTCCTGACAGTTTCCGTAAACGACTACCCTGCCGCCGTTAAGGTAGCAAGCCATATCCTGTCTCTTATACACATCTGACGCTGCCGACGATCTTACGCGTGTAG
>CALYNN010000126.1 GCA_945221685.1 uncultured Clostridia bacterium
GGCAAACCCCGATGAAATTCAGCAGATGTATATTATGACTTCCTTTCACCCGGCGGTGGGCGACAGTCTTGAAATTCACCTGATGGATCACCTTTACCCCGATATGCTAAAGGTTAACACCCGCGACGATATAAAAAGGTGGTGGGAGGTAATAGACCGCACAACAGGCAAGGCTGTTTCAACGGACAGCTGGCATTATGACGAGGAAAGCGGCAATGTTGTTATTAACGGTGCGAAAAAATTTCATCAGTACACAGTAAGCTTTTTGGCTTACATTATGTGGGACCCGGTGCATATGTATAACTCCGTTGTTAACGAATGGAAGGATGTTGAGCCGCAGATTACCTTTGATGTTCGTCAGCCGAAAACAAGAGCCCACTCCCTTGAGCGTTTACGCCGTTTTCTTGACACACATCAATATGTTGATGTTGTAAGATTTACAACATTTTTCCACCAGTTTACCTTGGTATTTGACGAGCTTGCAAGAGAAAAATATGTTGATTGGTTCGGCTATTCCGCTTCAGTCAGTCCGTATATTTTGGAGCAGTTTGAAAAGGAGGTCGGCTACGCCTTCCGCCCCGAATACATAATAGATCAGGGATATATGAACAACACCTACAGAATTCCCTCAAAGGAATTTAAGGATTTTCAGGCTTTTCAGCGCAGAGAGGTTGCAAAGCTTGCAAAGGAAATGGTTGACATTGTTCACGAATACGGCAAGGAAGCCATGATGTTTATGGGCGACCACTGGATTGGTATGGAGCCCTTTATGGACGAATTTGCTTCAATCGGCTTGGACGCTGTTGTCGGAAGCGTCGGAAACGGTGCAACATTGAGGCTTTTCAGCGATATTAAAAATGTTAAGTACACTGAGGGTAGATTTCTGCCCTATTTCTTCCCCGACACATTTTATGAGGGCGGAGACCCCATCAAAGAAGCAAAGGTTAACTGGGTAACTGCAAGACGCGCAATTCTTCGCAGTCCTATTCAGAGAATAGGCTACGGCGGATACCTTAAGCTTGCCCTTAAGTTCCCTGATTTTGTGGAATATATCAAAGAGGTTTGTCAGGAATTTCGCACCCTTTACGACAATATCGACGGCACTACACCCTACTGCGTAAAAAAGGTTGCCGTGCTGAACTGCTGGGGTAAAATGCGCGCATGGGGTAATAATATGGTTCACCACGGACTTTACTACAGGCAGAACTACTCATATTTCGGAATTATTGAAGCACTCAGCGGTGCACCCTTTGATGTATCATTCATCAGCTTTGACGATATTCGCGAAAACAGAGATTTGCTTAAAGGCTTTGATGTAATAATTAATGTCGGCGACGCGGACACGGCACAGTCAGGCGGCGAAAACTGGGCAGATGAAGCAATAATTACCGCAGTTAAGGAATTCGTTTATAACGGCGGCGGATTTATCGGCGTAGGCGAGCCTGCCGCGCATCAGTGGCAGGGCAAATTCTTCCAGCTTGATGATGTTTTGGGCGTTGAAAAGGAAAACGGCTTTGCCCTTAATACCGACAGATATAATACCGAGGAGCATCGAGATCATTTCATTCTTGCCGATACAGACGGCGGAAGGATTGATTTTGGCGAGGGCAAAAAGAATATTGTTGCCCTTGAGGGAACAGAGGTACTTATTCAAAATTCAACTCCCCTGCCGTTTCAGGTTAGAAACGAGGCAGAGGTACAAATGGCTGTTAAAGGCTTCGGAAAGGGCAGAGGCGTTTACATCAGCGGACTGCCCTACAGCTTTGAAAACAGCAGAGTGCTTTACCGTGCTGTTCTTTGGTCGGCTCACGCAGAGGATGAGCTTTACCGTTGGTATTCTACCAACTGCAATGTTGAGGTTCACGCTTATGTTAAAAACGGAAAATACTGCGTTGTAAACAACACCTATGAGCCTCAGGATACAACCGTTTATGTTGGCGACGGTAGCAGCTTTGAGCTTCACCTTGATGCAAACGAAATCAAATGGTATCAAATATAAACGCTAGTATTACTTATATCAAGGGCATACAGTATATAGATTATGAAAAAGGAATACGAAATTTTTAAACTTCCCGAAGATTACAGGCTTGCGTGGAGCGAGGAATTCAAAAATCCTATTGACACGGACCTTTGGGTTATTTCAAGCGCTCCGCGAAAGGGCGGATATTGGTCACCTGAGCAGGTTTTTATTGAAAATGAAAGGCTTATAATCAGAACCGAATATAAGCAAAAGGATAGAGACTCGGGATTTTACAGCGGCGGTTTGCATTGGAGAATCAAGCGAAGCACCTACGGCTACTATGAAATACGCTGCAGGATTGAAAATATCCGAGGCGCTTGGTCTGCCTTTTGGCTTATGCCTGATTTAGAGGATCTGTACAGTAAATCCGGCAGGGCGCAGGACGGGTGTGAGATTGATATTTTCGAAAGTGCAAGGTCTAACCGACTGCAGTCAACGCTTCACTGGAATTCCTATCACAACGAAAAAAAGCACATCATTAAGGCTTATGACCTTTACGACGGCTTTCACACCTTTGCTCTTGATTGGAAAAAGGACTCTCTTAAGTTTTATTATGACAACAGGCTGATATGGCATATAAAAAATCCAAGCTGCATCAGCCATCGCCCCGCTTCTCTTTGCATAACCACAGAGATTAACGGCTTTCAGCACAGAATTCCGCCAAAGCCATGCCGATTGTTTTGGCTGGGTAACGGAATTATTACCGACAGAAAGAACAATCTGCCGTATGATTTTATTATTGACTATGTAAAAATTTACGATAACGGTCAGCTAAAATGGTCGGAAAGCAAAAGCGTTATAGAGTAACAAAAAGTTAAATCATATTATATGTTATAGAAGGAAAGCTGCCGAAGCATAGTAATGCCTCGACAGCTTTTCTTCATTTTGATATTTTATTTGTAAAGCGGTCCGTAGGTTTTGCAGGCACGATAATCTGCTGCCTGCGTATCCTCTGTACCGAATGCCGCCCAGCCTTGAGGACGGAAAATGCGGTCGTCGCTTACATTGTGCATATTTACGGGAATACGAAGCACTTAAGCAAGAGTAATAAGCTCCGCGCCATTGTGGCCGTAAATAGTTACGCCGTGGTTTGCACCCCAATTTGCCATAACGCTGTAAACATCCTTAAAGGCACCCTTGCCTGTTAAGTTAGGAACGAACCAGGTTGTAGGCCAAGTGGGGTCTGTGCGCTTATCAATGGTGGTATGAACATCATCGGGCAAATCCACCGTGTAACCCTCGGCAAGCTGAATTACAGGACCGATACCGTCAACAATATTTACACGAAGCATCGTAACAGGCATTTCTGCTTTGCAACGGAAATGGCTTGAGAAGCCGCCGCCGCGGAAATACTCATAGTTGGCACGGCACCAATCTGTTGCCTTTAAGCAGGCTTTTATATCGTCATCGGTCATTTCCCAGAATGGCTTCATACAGCCCTCGCCCTTATCGTTTTTGCTGGCACCGCTGCCGTCAAGAGCAGTAGCGCCTGAATTAATAAGGTGAATAAATCCGTTTGCGGCTCTGCCCTGCGGTCTTTTTCCCGTAACTCTTTCGCAGGCTTCGGGACTCCAGTATGTACGCACATCGTGGAAGCAGGGTGCCGAGTTTGAAACAAGAGTTCCCAAAAGCATTGAAACTCCGTTAAGAGTATCGTTTTCGGTAGCAAAGGGTACAGGCATTTTTTTGCCGTTCCAGTCAAACGAGCTTGCCATAATAGCCTCGGAAAAGTCCGCATTTGGAAGCCAGTCGGTCCAGTTTCGCTGACCCTGAAATCCGCCGGCAACGGCATTTTTACCGAGAGCCTCCTCGTGCCATCCCATTTCGTCAAGCTTTTTGTTTCCGAAAAGAATATCACGAAAAACGATAGTCATTTTGGTAACAAACTCCCAATCCTTATCGGGTGCAACAACCTTTGACTTTCTTATAATTTCAGGCAGGTTTTTGCCTGCATTGCAATCAAAGCCCTCAGGGCAGTTTTCCTTTACCCACTTAATAGCTCTTTCGTACTCGTCGCGGTCATAAATCTCGAGTTTAATACGGCGAATAATTTCGGTCATATCCACCCACTCTGCACGGATACCCAAATATTTTCTGAACATTTCGGCGTTGCAATAGCTTCCTGCAATACCCATTGCAATTCCGCCGAGGTTAACATAGGACTTATTTTTCATCCAGCCTACAGCTACGGCGCAACGGGCGAAGCGAAGAATTTTATCGGCAACATCATCGGTAATTCCGGAGTCATTTATATCCTGAACATCTCTGCCGTAAATAGAAAAGGCAGGCATTCCGTTTTGGGCGTAAGCCGCCATAACTGCGGCAAGATAAACTGCGCCGGGTCTTTCGGTACCGTTAAATCCCCAAACCGCTTTAATTGTATTAGGGTCCATATCGAAGGTTTCGGAGCCGTAGCACCAGCAGGGAGTTACGGAAAGAGTTGCAATAACATTTTCCTTTGAAAACTGCTCTGCACATTTTGCCGCCTCTGCACCGCCGCCTATTGTTGTTTCGCTGATAACGCACTGAACGGGAGTTGAATCGGGATACCTGAGATTTTTTTCAATAAGCTCTGCCGCCGCCTTTGCCATATTCATTGTCTGGGCTTCAAGGCTTTCGCGAACTCCTCCCCATCTTCCGTCAATTACAGGTCTTATTCCTATTTTAGGGTAAAGCATAATTTAATTCCTCCTATTTATTTTCTATTATATTTACATATCTGCCGTAAGCGCTGTTTAAGCCGTCTGAAATATGGGGCAAATATGTTGATAGCTTTTCGCTTTTGGCAATTATTTCTCTTCCCTGCCCAACGGATTTTATCTCGTCCAAGGCAATAAGCTGAAGAATTATATTGCCGAGAGCAGTTGCCTCAACAGGTCCTGCAACAACAGGAATACCAAGGCAATCGGCAGTCATTTCGCAAAGGAAGCCATCCTTCGTTCCTCCGCCCAGCATATGAAGCACCTGAAACTGGTTTTCGGTGCATTGAGAAATTTGCTTTAAAGCATATTTGTATTTAAGGGCAAGGCTTTCGTAAATGCACCTTACCTGCTCACCTACCGTTTGGGGAACATACTGATTTGT
>CALYNN010000127.1 GCA_945221685.1 uncultured Clostridia bacterium
CTTCGTCAGCAGTATTTCCTTGTTTCCGCTTCAATTCAGGATATTATTCAGCGTCACCTTACAAAGTACGGTACACTTGATAACCTTTCCGAAAAGGTTGCAATTCATATAAACGATACTCATCCAACAATGGCTATTCCCGAGCTTATGAGAATAATGCTTGATGAGTGCGGCTACGATTGGGACACCGCTTGGAATATTGTTACAAGCACTGTTGCATACACTAACCATACAGTTATGAAGGAAGCCCTTGAGTGTTGGAGCGAGGATTTATACAGAAGATTGCTTCCCCGTATTTATGAAATTACCAAGGAGATTGATAACCGCTTCCGTGCATATGTATGGGGTGCAACTCACGACGCCGATAAGGTAGAGAGAATGGCGATTTTCTCAGGCGGAGTAGTCAGAATGGCTAATCTTTGCGTTGCAGGCTCACATTCCGTTAACGGTGTTTCGGCTCTTCATTCCGAAATTCTTAAGGATACCGTGTTCCACGATTTCTATACCGTAACTCCCGACAAGTTTAAAAATGTTACAAACGGTATTGCCTTTAGAAGATGGATTTGTCAGGCAAATCCGCTTCTTACATCATATATTACCGAGCTTATCGGCGACGGCTTTATTACAAAGAGCGACGAGCTTTTGAAGCTTCGAGCCTTTGCCGACGACGAAAAGGTGCTTGACAGGCTTGCAGAAATTAAGCTTGAAAATAAAAAGCGCTTTGCAAAAATTGTTAAAAAGAGAAACGGTATTGATATTGACCCCAACTCTATTTTTGATGTTCAGGTTAAGCGTCTTCACGAGTACAAAAGGCAGCAGCTTAATGTGCTTAACATTATCGCTCAGTACCAAATGCTTAAGGCAAATCCCGATATGGATTTTCAGCCAAGAACTTATATCTTTGCCTCAAAGGCGGCTCCCGGCTACTTTATGGCTAAAAAGATTATTGAGCTTATCGACGCTCTTTCAAAGGTTATAAATAACGACCCCGATATTAACGGCAAAATCAAGGTTGTATTTATGGAGGATTACAGCGTATCTCTTGCCGAGGCTCTTATGCCCGCGGCAGATATAAGTGAGCAGATTTCTCTTGCGGGCACCGAGGCTTCGGGTACCGGCAATATGAAGCTTATGCTTAACGGTGCAGTAACCCTCGGCACTATGGACGGCGCAAATGTTGAAATTTACGACGCTGTGGGCGAGGATAATATTTTCATTTTCGGTATGAATACTCCGGAGGTTGAACAGCTTAAGAGAAACGGCTACAGTCCAATGCAGTATATCAACAATAATCCGGTGCTTAAAAACGCTATTGATTTTATTGCTCAGGGTGTAAACGGCAAGCAGTTCGGTGAAATTACCTCTTCGCTTATTAACAATGATCCGTATATGGCACTTGCAGATTTTGCAGATTACCAAAAGGCTCAGCAGGCTTCTGCCGAAGCGTACAGAGATAAGCGCAGATTTGCAAGAATGTCGCTTATGAATATCAGCGGAGCAGGCGTTTTCAGCGCTGACCGTTCCATAATGGATTATGCCGAAAATATTTGGCATACAAAGCCTGTTGCCTTTGAAGCAGAAAAGCCGAGAGCATCAAAGAAAAGCGCTCCGATGGCTCCTAAGACGGAAAAGAAGGAGACTGCAAAAAAGCCTGCCAAAAAGGCTCAAAAGCCAACTGCCGAAGCAACAGAAAAGAAAAGCACAAAAAAGAAAGCGGAAACGAAAGCCGCACCAAAGAAAAGCAATAAAAAGTCAAAATAATTAACATTTTCAAAAGGCACGGTTACCCGTGTCTTTTGCGTGTTGTGTAAATTATAAGCTTTAACAGGAGATACTGTATGCAGGTTTTTAACGCAAGAGATAAAGCCTACAAGTCAATAATTTCCGCAATTTCCGTTAACGAAAGGTGCAAGCTTCGCATAAGTGTTCCGCGGGATTGCCGATGCAGCCGCGCCGTCCTTGCCGTTACCAAAGACGGTGAAAATGAGGATACTGTTTATTACGATATGTTTTGGGCAGGTATGTGCGGCAATGACCGAGAGTATTGGGAGCTTCATTTCAATGCGTCAACTGCCGGCTTGTATTTCTACCATTTTGAGCTTGATACTCCTTGGGGCAGAAGCTTTATAAAAAATATCGGCAGTGGAATAGGCGATTTCTCTGCCGACGGCACTGATTTTCAACAAACTGTTTATAACGAAAATTTTAAAACTCCCGATTTTATAAAGGGCGGAATTATATATCAGATTTTTCCCGACCGTTTTTATAATTCCGGCACGCCAAAGAAGAACGTTCCCGATTGCCGCGTAATGCGTCAGTGGGGCGGTGAGCCATATTGGCGAGAGGAACAGATGAACGGGATTTGGAATAATGATTTCTTCGGCGGAGATTTAAAGGGAATAGAAATGAAGCTTCCCTATATTGCAGATTTGGGAGTAAACTGCATATATATAAACCCTATTTTTGAGGCCCATTCAAATCACCGCTACGACACTGCCGACTATGAAAAAATCGACAGTCTTGCAGGTACGGAGGAGGACCTTAAAAGCCTTTGCAAAGCCGCAAAGGAAAAGTATGGTATAACAATAATACTTGACGGAGTTTTCAGCCATACAGGCTGTGACAGCAGGTATTTTAATATGTACGGCAGGTACGACAGCGTCGGCGCCTACAACAGTAAGGAAAGTCCTTATTATTCATGGTATAAATTTATTGATTATCCCGAAAAGTATCATGCGTGGTGGGGTATTAAGCTGCTTCCCGAAATTATTGAGGAGGACGAAGGCTACCGTGAGTATATCTGCGGCGAAAACGGAATACTTCGCAAATGGCTTCGTTGCGGCATAGGCGGCTGGAGGCTTGATGTTGCCGATGAACTGCCCGATGTTTTTCTTGATGATTTAAGGAAAGCAGTAAAGGCGGAAAACGAAAATGCCTTAATTATCGGCGAGGTTTGGGAGGACGCTACTAATAAGTTCGCCTACGGTCAGCGCAGGCGTTATCTTTTGGGCGACCAGCTTGATTCGGTAATGAATTATCCCTTTGCCGATGCAATTTTGAATTTTGTTCGAAACGGTCACGGCGAATATTTTTTCGACAGCGTAATGAGTATAATAGAAAATTATCCCCCGCAGGTGCTTAATTCTTTGATGAATCATATCGGTACACACGATACTCAAAGGGCAATAACAAGACTTGCCGGTCCCGATTGTGAGGGCAGAGGAAGGCATTGGCAGTATGAGCATAATACTCTTTCCGATAACGACTATCTTAAGGGCGTTTCCATGCTGAAAATGGCTTCGCTTATTCAATATACTCTTCCCGGTGTACCGTCGGTTTACTATGGAGACGAAATCGGTATGCAGGGAATGAAGGACCCATTTAACCGCGGTTGTATGGATTGGTCGCACCAAAATAAAGAATTGCTTAAATGGTATAAGCGGCTGGGCGAAATACGAAACGGATGTCCTGCGCTTAAAGAGGGCGAATTTGAAATTGTAAGCTGCAGCGGCTCGTCGATAGCCTATACCCGAACGGGCGACGGAAACAGCGTTCTTGTGGCTGTTAATAACAGCGACAGCAGTGCCGATATTTATGTTGGTTCACAGTGGGATAATTCCTATTGCTTCTTTGATTTTATTTCCAAAAACGGAATAATAACCCTGCCTCCCAAGCGCTATACAATGCTATCAAAATAATGTTTTTATAATTTACAACACCTTGGTTAAAATATAACCGAGGTGTTTTTTATGCACAAAAAAGGAAAAACAATGTTTTTTGAAAATCCGCCGGTAATAACAGGTCACGCCGGCGTAGTAGGTAAAAAAGAGGGCGAAGGTCCTCTTGCAAAGGATTTCGACGCAATTTTTGAGGATACCACTATGGGTCAGCAGTCCTATGAGCTTGCAGAGTCTGCAATGCTTCACGACGCAATTATAAGAGCATTGTCAAATGCTTCACGCAGTCCCTCCGAGGTTGACTATGTGTTAAGCGGCGATTTGCTTGATCAGTGTATGGGTTCGGCGTTTGCCCTTAAGGATTTGGATATTGCTTCAATAGGCTTGTTCGGTGCCTGTTCAACAATGGCACTGAGCCTGTCCGTCGGCTCAATGCTTGTCGGCGGCGGTGCAGAATGTGTGGTTGCCGGAACCTCAAGCCATTTTTGTTCAAGTGAAAGGCAGTTTAGATTTCCTCTTGAATACGGCGGGCAAAGACCGCCCTCTGCTCAATGGACGGTAACAGGTGCCGGCAGTGCAGTAATAGAAAAGCAAAGCAGTAAGGAAAATGCAATAAAGGTTAAGGCGGTAACTATTGGCAAAATTACCGATTACGGTATTACCGATGCAAATAATATGGGAGCCGCCATGGCGCCGGCGGCGGCAGGCACCATATATGATTTTCTTAACGATACAGGTACAAAGCCCGGCGATTTCGATTTGGTGTTAACAGGTGATTTAGGCTTTACCGGCAGTAAGCTTTTGTATGAGGTGCTGAAAAAAGAACACAGCATAGATGTATCCTCCAATCATCGCGACTGCGGCATGATGATTTATGATTTGAAAAAGCAGGATGTTAATTCCGGCGGCTCAGGCTGCGGCTGCAGCGGCAGTGTGCTTTGCTCTCACATTATGAAGCAAATGGAGCAGGGAAGACTGAAAAGGGTGCTTTTCGTTGCCACCGGCGCGCTTATGTCGCCAACCTCCAGCAAGCAGGGAAATTCAATTCCCGGAATTGCCCACGCCGTTTGGCTGGAGGTGTAGTATGAAGCACTTAAACAACATTAAGCTTGCGGGCTCATTTAGAGAAATCTCAAATACGCTTGATATTATTTCGGGCGTAATGCGCGTTTTTGCCGTGGCGCTAATGGTGCTTCAGGGAATTATTCTTATAAAAAACACAAAAAAAGAATTCAAATAGCAATAAATACGGTTGCCGTCTTAAACTGCTTCGGACTGAGCCACAACACAAAAAGGCATTCCAAGTCAGAAAAATAACCTTCAATCAACAAACTGATTCCGCTTTTTAGCGGAGTCGGTTTTGTTTTTTCGACCGACACGCAAATTTAAAGTATAAGTACGGCAACAGACATTTTTGGTG
>CALYNN010000128.1 GCA_945221685.1 uncultured Clostridia bacterium
TGAATATCGGAATTTTCGGCGGTGCCTTTAATCCCGTCCACAACGTACATTTGCACCTGATAAATTTGTTAATTCTCATTGCTCCCAACCTAAAGCCCTTTGATAAGCTGATAATTATTCCCACTGCTAATCCGCCCCATAAGTCCTCCGAGGGACTTATCAGCGGACAACACAGAATAAATATGCTTAGGCTTGCTATCGAAAATAAAGATAATTTTGATATAGATATATCCGGCTTAATCGAAATTTCAACCGTTGAATTTGAAAGCAGGGAAAAAAGCTATACCTATAATACTTTAAAAAAATTAAAAAAGCTTTATCCCGATGATGATTTATATTTGCTTATGGGCTCCGACCAAATATTAAGCTTTCAGCAATGGTATAAGTATAAAAAAATATTAAAGCTTGCCGAGGTTGTTGCCATAACGAGAAATGAAAATGAGCAGGAAGCTGTTAGGCAGTTTCTGTCGGATAATCAGGACGATTTGCTTAACCGAGTCAGTATTTTGGTTGCAAAGCCTGTTGTAGTTTCTTCAACTCAAATCAGAAGCATGGTTAAAAACGGCGAAGATATTTCAGCCTTAGTACCGAAAGAGGTTGAAGCATATATAAAGGAGAATAATCTTTATGTATAATATTGAAGAGCTGACAAAAATAATAAGAGAACGCCTTTCGGATTACAGATTTTACCATTCTCTTTGCGTTGCCGAAAGTGCAAAGGAGCTTGCGCGACGCTACGGTGCCGATGAAAACAAAGCCGAAGCGGCAGGAATTCTTCACGACGCTATGAAGGAAAATTCAAAGGCAGAGCAGTTAGAGGTTATAGAAAGGGCAGGCTACGAAATAACTCCGTTTGAAAAGGACAACAAAAAGTTTTACCACCAAATATCAGGAGCCGCCTTTGCAAAATCTGAGGTTGGTATTGATGATGAAGAAGTTTTAAATGCAATCCGCTACCATACCACAGGCAGAGAAAATATGTCTTTGCTTGAAGAAATAGTTTATCTTGCCGACTTTATCTCGGCAGACAGAACCTACGACGATATTGAAAATATAAGAGCCGAGGCAGAAAAGGGCAAGGAGTACGGAATGCTTTACGCTACTCAATATACGGTTAAATCCGTTGTTGAAAAAGGAAAGCCCCTGCACCCCGACACCGTAAACGCTTATAATTGGCTGCTTAAAACATATTTTAATAAAAAGTAATTTACCGCAAAAGGACAGTGAATTTATGGACGCACAGGAAATTTTAAAAATTGCCGTAAAGGCGATAGACAGCAAAAAGGGTGAGGATATTCAGGTTATCGGCATAACCGATTTAACCGTTCTTGCCGACTATTTCGTTATTGCAACAGGCACAAACTCAACTCAGGTTTCGGCAATTGCCGACGAGGTTGAATTTAAGCTGGGCGAGGCGGGAATTAAGCCTCATCATATCGAGGGCGAAAAAACACCGTGGGTATGCCTCGATTTTAATTCGGTGGTTGTGCATATCTTCTATAAGGAGCAAAGGCAGTTTTATCAGCTTGAGCGCTTGTGGGAGGACGGCACTAAAATAGATATTACAAAATATTTGGAGGGTTAGTATAATGGATTACAACTTTAAAGAAATTGAGTCAAAATGGCAAAATGTTTGGTATTCCCAAAATACCTTTGCCGCAAAGCAGGATTATTCTCTGCCGAAATTCTACTGTCTTGTTGAGTTCCCGTATCCGTCTGGTCAGGGACTCCATGTAGGCCATCCCCGTTCATATACGGCACTTGATATTGTTGCCCGTAAAAAAAGACTTCAGGGCTACAATGTGCTTTATCCTATGGGTTGGGACGCCTTCGGTCTTCCTACCGAAAACTTTGCCATAAAAAATCATATTCATCCCGAAGAGGTAACAAAAAGGAATGTTGCCCATTTTAAATCTCAGCTTCAGGCTTTAGGCTTTTCCTTTGACTGGACAAGAGAAATAAATACCACCGACCCTTCCTACTATAAGTGGACCCAGTGGATTTTTCTTCAGCTTTTCAAAAAAGGTCTTGCCTATAAAAAGGAAATGGCAGTAAACTGGTGCACCTCCTGTAAATGCGTGCTTGCAAACGAGGAGGTTGTAAACGGCGTCTGCGAGCGTTGCGGAAGCGAGGTAATAAGAAAAAATCAAAGTCAGTGGATGCTTAAAATTACCGAGTATGCCCAAAGGCTTGTTGACGACCTTGACGACCTTGATTTTATAGACAGGGTTAAGGTTCAGCAAAAGAACTGGATTGGAAGGTCAACAGGCGCAGAGGTGGATTTCGGTACAACTCTCGGAGATACCCTTACTGTATATACTACCCGTCCCGATACTCTTTTCGGTGCAACATATATGGTAATTTCACCGGAGCATCCGCTTATTGAAAAGTGGGCAGATAAGCTTGAAAATCTTGATGAAATCAGAGCATATCAGCAGGAAGCCGCCCATAAATCCGACTTTGAAAGAACTGAGCTTAATAAAGAAAAAACAGGCGTTAAGCTTATTGGCGTAATGGGTATTAATCCTGTTAACGATACCGAAATACCTATATTTATTTCCGACTATGTACTTACCTCCTACGGTACCGGTGCCATTATGGCTGTTCCTGCCCACGACACTCGTGACTGGGAGTTTGCAAAGAAATTTGACCTTCCCATTATAGAGGTTGTTGCAGGCTCAAAGGTGGGCGTTGAAAACGAAGCATTTACCGATTGCTACACAGGTAAGCTTGTTAATTCCTCATTCCTTACAGGTATGACGGTTGAGGAGGCAAAGGTTGCAATTACCGAATGGCTTACTAAAGAGGGCAAAGGACATCAAAAGGTTAACTTTAAGCTTCGCGATTGGGTGTTCTCCCGTCAAAGATATTGGGGCGAGCCTATTCCGATTGTTAAGTGCGAGGACTGCGGCTATGTTCCTATTCCCGAAAGTGAGCTCCCTCTCCGCTTGCCAAAGGTCGACAGCTATGAGCCTACCGATACAGGCGAGTCACCTCTTGCAAAAATGACCGATTGGGTAAATACCACCTGCCCCTGCTGCGGTAAGCCGGCAAAAAGAGAAACCGACACAATGCCTCAGTGGGCGGGCTCCTCTTGGTATTTCTTAAGATATATGGATCCTCATAACGATAAAGAGCTTGTATCACCAGAAGCCGTTAAGTATTGGGGACCTGTTGATTGGTATAACGGCGGTATGGAGCATACTACGCTTCACCTGCTTTATTCTCGTTTTTGGCATAAATTCCTTTACGATATCGGCGTTGTTCCAACAAAGGAGCCGTATCAAAAGCGTACCTCTCACGGTATGATTTTAGGCGAAAACGGCGAAAAAATGTCAAAGTCAAGGGGTAATGTAGTTAACCCCGATGAAATCGTTGATCAGTACGGTGCAGATACTATGCGTCTGTACGAAATGTTTATAGGCGACTTTGAAAAGGCTGCGCCCTGGAACAGCGACTCAATCAAAGGCTGTAAAAGATTTATCGAGCGTTTTTGGAATTTGCAGGAAATTGTTACCGACGGCGACGAGTATTCTGCAGAGCTTGAAGCGCTTATGCACAAAACAATCAAAAAGGTTACCGCCGATATTGATAACCTTAAGTGCAATACCGCTATTGCCGCTATGATGAGCCTTGTAAACGAAATGTATGCAAAGGGCGTTAATAAAGCAGAGCTTAAAGCTCTTACAATTATTCTTAACCCCTTCGCTCCCCATGTTACTGAGGAGCTTTGGCAGAATATGAGCTTCGGCGGAATGGTAAACGAAGCAAAATGGCCTGAATACGACGAGGAAAAAACAGTTGAAAATTCTGTTGAAATAGTTCTGCAGGTTAAGGGTAAGGTTAGATCAAGAATTACCGTTCCTACCGATATTACCAAGGAAGATGCCATTGCTCTTGCTAAGGCAGACGAGCGTATTGCAAGCGAAATAGCCGGCAAGGAAATAAAGAAGGAAATATATGTTCCCGGCAAGCTTGTAAACATTGTTGCAATTTAACCTGTAATTTAACTGTTGTTTTTAAGGAGAAACAGTATGGGTAGTAAAAAGAAGGTATATACTATTGCGTCCTCCCATCTTGATACCATTTGGTCGTGGGATTTTGAAACAACCGTAAGCAAATATATCTACGATACTCTTGTAGATAATTTTGCACTGTTTAAAAAGTACCCAAGCTATACCTTTTCGTTTGAGGGTTCGTACCGCTATGAGCTTATGGAGGAGTATTATCCCGAGCTTTTTGAGGAGCTTAAGGAGTATATAAAGCAGGGCAGGTGGAATGTGTGCGGCTCTGCATACGAAAACGGCGACACAAACTGTCCCTCTCCCGAAGCCCTGTTCAGAAATATTCTTTACGGTAATTCTTATTTTGACGAAAAGTTCGGCAAAAGAAGCGCAGATATATTTCTTCCCGACTGCTTCGGCTTCGGTTGGGCGTTGCCCAGCATTGCTCATCACGCAAACCTAAAAGGCTTTACAACTCAAAAGCTTGCTTGGGGCAGTGCCTACGGAATTCCCTTTGATTTGGGAAAATGGTACGGACCCGACGGCGAATATATATACGCCAACTGCAATCCTCATGACTATTATTTTACTCTTACAAAGCTTCGCGATTGGGATTTTATTCAAAATAAGCTTAAGGAAAACGAAAGGTACGGTCTTGATATGACCTGTGTTTTCCACGGCATCGGCGACCGCGGCGGAGCACCTGAAGAAAAATCCGTTAGGTTCGTTGAAAACGAAATAAGCAAAAACGGCGAAAGTGATATTGAAGTAATTGCCGCTTCGGCAGATGAAATATTTTATGATATGGATAAGCTTCCGCAGGAGGTTAGAGATAATCTTCCTCAATGGAAAACGGAGCTGGTTATGCAAAATCACGGCGTAGGCGGCTATACCTCCCGAGCAATAGGCAAACGCTGGAACTCAAAATGTCAGGAGCTTGGCGATATGGCAGAGCGCGCAGGCGTTGCCGCAAGCTATTTCGGCACCTCAAAATATAACGAAGCCGTCCTTGAAAAAGCGTGGAAAAGAGCTATTGCCCATCAGTTTCACGCCGCTACCCCCGGTACCTCGGTTCAGCGCGCCTATAAGGGT
>CALYNN010000129.1 GCA_945221685.1 uncultured Clostridia bacterium
CTGAAAAAATTATTTCACGCTCTGAAACATCCCGAAACTGAAAGAATCTCCGTAACAGTTGATTGCGCTGATTCTGGGGTTATCGGCGTTATCGGCTTTTGTGTTGATGAAAGAGTAAAGCTTGATGAAAATACAAAAACCGTCCTTTCTGTTAAAATTCCTACGGAGGATTTATTAGATGAATAATATGGCAAAAAATTGGAAATCAATTCTCATATATTTGTTGATTCCTGTTATGCTTATTGCGTCTGTAGCTTTTTATGCCAACCGTCAAACAACGGTTGATGTAAAATATTCGCAGATTGTCAATATGTTCAAGAATGATGAAATAGCCGAATTTACACTTGACCTATCAAGCGGTAATTTGGTTTATAAAACTTTTAAGGACACCAAAACGGAACAGAAATATTCCGTTCCGAATGTATCTTATTTTCTTGATGATATAAGAGAAAGCGTTGAAGAATATAACAACGCCAATCCGAAAAATCAAATCGTCTATGACTATAAGGCAGGCACTTCTAATACATGGATGATTAGTATGCTGCCAAGCTTTTTAATGCTTGTCGCGCTGATTGTTTTGACTGTAATAGGCTTTAAGAGAATGAGCGGCGCAATGGCAAACGATACTAACCGAACATTAAGCTTCGGTAAAATAAGAACAAAAAGTCTTGTTGAAGACGAAAAGAGAAAAACAACATTTAAGGATGTTGCAGGTTGCGACGAAGAAAAAGCAGAACTTGAGGAGCTTGTTGAGTTTCTTAAGGATCCCGATAAGTTTACAAAGCTCGGAGCAAGAATCCCCAAGGGCGTGCTTTTGGTTGGCCCTCCCGGTACAGGTAAAACTCTTCTTGCCCGCGCTGTTGCAGGCGAAGCAGGAGCGCCCTTCCTTTCTATTTCAGGATCCGATTTTGTTGAAATGTATGTTGGTGTAGGTGCTTCCAGAGTAAGAGATTTGTTTGACCAAGCAAAGAAAAAATCTCCTGCAATCGTATTTATTGATGAAATTGACGCAGTAGGCAGACATAGAGGTGCCGGAATGGGCGGCGGCCACGACGAAAGAGAACAGACTCTTAATCAGCTTCTTGTTGAAATGGACGGCTTCGGTGCAAACGAGGGTGTTATCATAATTGCGGCAACAAACAGACCGGATGTTCTTGACCCTGCATTGCTTCGTCCCGGCAGATTTGACAGACAGATAAGAGTCGGCACTCCCGATACTCAGGGCAGAGAGGATATTCTTAAGGTTCACTCAAAAAATAAGCCTCTTGCTCCTGATGTTGATCTTAAGGAGGTTGCCAAAAGTACAATCGGCTTCGTTGGTGCTGACCTTGAAAATCTTATGAACGAAGCGGCACTTTTAGCCGCAAGAAGAAATCTTCTTGCAATTACAAATGTTGAAATTCAAGAGGCTATGACAAAGGTAATTATGGGTACCGAAAAGAAATCCCATAAATACAGCAAAAAGGCTCTTAAGCTTACTGCCTTCCACGAGGCAGGACACGCGGTTGTTTCCTACTATCTTGACAACCACGATCCTGTTCAGGAGGTTTCAATTATTCCTCGAGGAATGGGTGCCGGCGGATATACTATGTATCAACCGCAGGAGGAAAATTACAGCTCCAAAAAGGAAATGCTTGATTTGATTGTATCAATGCTTGGCGGTAGGGTTGCCGAGGCAATTTCTCTTGATGATATTTCAACAGGCGCCTCCAATGATATTGAAAGGGCAACTCAGCTTGCAAGAGATATGGTAACCAAATACGGTATGAGTGAAAATATCGGACCTATCAGCTATGCAGGTGATAATCAGGAAGTGTTCATCGGCAGGGATTACGGCCATGTTAAAAACTATTCCGAGGAAACCTCCGCTAAAATCGACGAAGAGGTTTCAAGAATTATCAACGATGCTTATGCTAAAACTGAAGAAATTCTTAAGTCTCACTTTGATAAGCTTGAGCTTGTTGCAAATTCTCTTATCGAAAGAGAAAAAATTGATAAGGATGAATTCATTTCACTTATGGAAAAAGGCTTTATTGGCGACGGCTCCGATGAGCCTAATGATGAAGCTGCAAACAGTGAAGAAGACGGCGAAAGCACAACCGTTTCCGAAATTTCGGCAGATGATAATGATGTTGCCGAAAATGACGAAAATGTTGATAATTCATCGAACAGCCTTGAATAGTGTATGAATGTTAGGCGACAGTGCAAAAACTGTCGCCTAATTTGTTGCTTGCTTGACTTTTTGCACAAGATATTGTATTATAATTCGGAATGTAAGCTTCAAACGGAGGTTAGCAGATGGCAAAGAAAAAGGATTACGGCAACGACAGTATCGTTCAGCTAAAGGGTGCAGACAGAGTTCGTTTAAGACCCGGAGTTATTTTCGGTTCTAATGACCTTGAGGGCTGCAAGCACGCTTTATTTGAAATTATTTCTAACTCTGCCGATGAGGCAAGAGCAGGCGTCGGAAATAAAATTATTATTACTCGCTTTCTTGAAGGCTCTATAGAGGTGCAGGATTTCGGCAGAGGAATTCCTCTTGAATTCAATAAAAAAGAGGGAATAGAAAACTGGAAGCTTGTTTTCTGCGAAATGTACGCAGGCGGAAAATATGACGAGGACAGCTATCAGTATTCTCTCGGCTTAAACGGTCTCGGTCTTTGCGCTACTCAATATACATCGGAATTTATGGATGCGGAGGTTCATTCCGGAGGCTTCAAATACACTCTTCATTTTGAAGAGGGCGAAAATATCGGCGGTCTTCATAAGGAGCCATACGATAAAAAGGATACAGGTACCCGTATAAGATGGAAGCCGGATATTAAGGTTTTTACCGAAATAGATATTCCCGCCGAGCATTTTAAGGATATTATCGAACAGCAGGCGGCGGTTAACAACGGCGTAAAATTTGTATTTAAAAATCAGATTAACGCTTCTAAATTTGAAACCTTTGAGGCTCAGTATAACGACGGTATTGTTGATTATGTAAAAAAAGAGGCAGGCAACGATGCCTTTACCTCTATTCAGTATTGGGAGTGTGAAAGAAAGGGCAGAGACAGGGAAGACCTTAATGACTACAAGGTAAAAATTACTGCGGCAATGTGCTTCTCTGTTAAAAAACAGCTTAAAAAATATTTTCATAATTCAAGCTATCTTGAGCACGGCGGCTCTCCAGACAAGGCATTCAAAAGCGCATTTGTAAATCAGATAAACGCTTATCTTAAGGCTAACAACAAATATGCAAAAAATGAAGGTCAGATAAATATTCAGGATATTGAGGACTGTATTATATTTGTTGTTTCCTCTTTTTCAACTCAAACCTCTTATGAAAACCAAACAAAAAAATCAATAACAAATAAATTCATTCAAGAGGCGATGACTGACTTTTTCCGCAAACAGCTTGAGGTTTATTTTATCGAAAATAAAATGGATGCTGATAAAATTGCCAACCAGGTGCTTATAAATATGCGCGCAAGAGTTAAGGCGGAAAACACAAGAAAAACTCTTAAAACCTCGTTGCAGTCAAAAATGGATATGACTAACCGTATTCAAAAATTTGTTGACTGTCGTTCAAAGGATGTAAACGAAAGGGAAGTGTTTATAGTAGAGGGTGACTCTGCTCTCGGTGCCTGCAAGCAGGCGAGAGACGCTTCTTTTCAGGCTGTAATTCCCGTAAGGGGTAAAATTCTAAACTGCCTTAAATCAGACTACGATAAGATTTTCAAAAATGAAATCATTACCGATTTGATAAAGGTTCTCGGTTGCGGTGTCGAGGTGAAAAGCAAGGCGGCAAAGGGATTATCTGCATTTGATATGGACAGCCTTCGCTGGTCAAAAATAATGATTTGCACCGATGCCGATGTTGACGGCTTTCAAATAAGAACACTTATTTTAACAATGATTTATCGCCTTATGCCAAAGCTTATTGAAGCCGGTAAGGTTTATATTGCCGAATCTCCGCTTTACGAGGTTACCTGCGGCGACCAAACCTATTTTGCGTATAACGAAATAGAAATGGATGAAATTAAAGAAGAAATCGGCGATAAAAAATATACCGTTCAGCGTTCAAAGGGTCTTGGTGAAAACGAGGCTGAAATGATGGCGCTTACTACTATGAATCCTGCCACAAGGCGTCTTATTAAGGTAATGCCCGATGATGCGGAAAAAACATCACAAATGTTTGACCTGCTTCTCGGCGACAATCTTGACGGCAGAAAAGAATATATTGCCGATTACGGTCATCTTTATCTTGATGCCGCAGATGTAAGCTAAGGAGGGGATTATTTTGGCTAAAAGAAAAAAGGAAAAAGAAATAAATGGTAATAGTCCTCTTGCAGATAATGTTCATATCAAAGGCGCAGGTCTTATTCAAAATGAAGGTATAACAGATACCCTTAAGGGAAACTATATGCCTTACGCTATGAGCGTTATTCTTTCCAGAGCAATACCCGAAATAGACGGACTTAAGCCCTCCCACAGAAAGCTCTTATATACAATGTATCTTATGGGGCTTTTACAGGACGGCACAATAAAAAGCGCAAATATCGTCGGCAGAACGATGCAGCTTAACCCTCACGGAGACGCAGCTATTTATGACACAATGGTAAGACTGTCAAGAGGCAATGAGGCCTTGCTTTATCCTTATGTTGAGTCAAAGGGTAATTTCGGTAAAGCATACAGCAGAAATATGATGTATGCCGCCTCCCGTTACACAGAGGCAAAGCTCGCACCGATTTGCCACGAGCTTTTTGACGATATTAAGCTTGATACTGTTGATTTTGTTGATAACTACGATAACACTATGAAGGAGCCTACACTGCTTCCTGTTACATTTCCGACTGTTTTGTGTAATGTAACAACGGGAATTGCGGTAGGTATGGCGTCTTCAATCGCTTCCTTTAATTTAAGAGAAATCTGCGAAACAACTATAGCACTTATGAAAAATCCCGAGCACATTATCAGCGACACTCTTATAGCTCCTGATTTTGTTGGCGGCGGTTATTTCCTTTACGATAAGGC
>CALYNN010000130.1 GCA_945221685.1 uncultured Clostridia bacterium
ATTTTATATGTCAAAGCCACTTGAATTTATTCCAATCTGAATAATTGCAATCGACTTTACTCCAACAGATATGTATATGCCTCTGTCGGAGTCGTCAAACTTTAACAAATATGTCGGCGGCGCACCGGCAAACATAGCGGTACGTCTTGCCCGTTTAGGCTGCAAGGTTGGCTTTTGCGGCTGCGTCAGCAATGATCAGTTCGGCGATTTTGTTGTTAACTACTTTGAAAAAGAGGGTATCGACACCAGCCAAATTACAAGAGCAAAAAACGGCGAGTGCATAGGTCTTACCTTTACCGAAATACTCTCAAAGGAAAAGTCATCTATATTAATGTATAGAGATAATGTTGCCGATTTCTGTATGGCTCCCGAGGATATTAAGGAGGAATACATAGCTTCGGCAAAGGCCATTGTTATCAGCGGCACCGCCCTTGCAAAGTCGCCCTCAAGAGAAGCCTGCTTAAAGGCAATGATGCTTGCAAAGAAAAACAACACAAGAATAATATTTGATATTGACTACCGTGAATACACCTGGAAGTCGAAGGACGAAATAGCCGTTTATTACAGCCTTGTGGCTCAAAATGCCGATATTATTATGGGCTCCCGTGAGGAATTTGACCTTACGGAAGGTATTGTAGGCGTTAAATCCTCGGACCGGGAAAGCGCAAAATATTGGCAGTCCTTCGGTGCGGCAATATGCGTTATCAAGCACGGCAAGGAAGGCTCAACCGCTTATACAAACGACGGCAAATTTTACTCAATCAAGCCATTCCCCGCAGTTAAGCTTAAGGGCTTCGGCGGCGGTGACGGCTACGGCTCATCATTCCTTTACAGTCTGCTTCAGGGCAAGGAAATTATTGAGTGCCTTGAGTTCGGCTCTGCCTCTGCTTCAATTCTTATTTCCGCGCACTCCTGCTCCGACGCTATGCCATCGGCTCAGCAGGTTGAGGAATTCATAAAAAAGAGCAAGGAAGAATACGGCGAAATGGTTGCAAGAGTATAAATATTATTTTTACTCATACATACAAAAAACAGCAGATAAAAAATCTGCTGTTTTTTTGTTGCCGTTTAATCGAAAAGCTTATTGATTTTTCTTTTTAAAATTGTTTTAAAATGAACTATCGGGTTAGGCTTTATAACCTCGTCAATTATTTTTTGGCAGGAGTTAGCACATTCGTAGCCCAAATATTTATCCTTAAAGGCCTTGACCTTATCTGCGCACCTTTCCCATTCCTCGTCAATATTCTTTACCGCAGTAATAACCTGCTCTGTATCGAACAAAAGCGGTCCCGGTGCCTCTGCCTCAATATCAACATAAAGTCCTCTTAAATTATCACGGTAATCCTCAAGGTCATAAGTGTAAAAGAGCATAGGCTTATCAAGCAGTGCATAATCAAACATAACCGAGGAATAATCGGTTATAAGAATATCGGAAATAAGATACAAATCCTCAACGCATCTGTAGGAATGTAAATCAAAAACAAACTTATTATCTGCCTCAACCGCCGCATTGGGAGCGCACAAATGATGAAGCCTTACCAAAAGAATATACTCATCCGAAAGATTTTCGCGCATTTTTTCTATATCAAGCTCCATATCAAAGGAGCCTTTTTTGCGCCAGGTGGGAGTGTAAAGAATAATCCTTTTATCTAACGGAAGATTAAGCTGCTTTTTGATTTCGCGCTTTTTATCCTCGCTGACATTAAACAAGGCGTCGGTTCTGGGATAACCGTATTCAAGTATTTTTTTAGTGAAGTTAAAGCAATCGTAGGCCTTGTCCTTCATAAATCTGCCCTGAACAAGCAGGTAGTCCCACCGTCCGTTCTTCTCGATATAAAGCTTTTTACTGCTTTCGTTCGGAAAATCGCCCGGCACCTCAAGTCCGAGAGTCTTCAGCGGAGTTCCGTGCATTGTTTGAATTTCTATCTGCCCTTGGCGCTTTACATAATCTGTTTCAAAATTAACATTATTTACGAAAAACTTTGCGGTAGCAAGATACTTAAAATATTCCTGCGAGCCGCGGCGCACTCTTATACCGTTGCCCTTAATAGGCGTATGCTCGTCGGTTAACGACCACACGCACTTGTATTCGGGGTAATTTTTATCTATATATTCATACAGATGCTGGGGATTACAGCTGTATTTATCACCCCACATAGACTCAAATACAATAAGCCTTGGATCGATTTCTTCCTGTCGGTACTTAGGATAGTTTTTTGCAGTAAGCTGCTTCCTTTTCAGCCGGGTGTTTTCCTCAGGACGCCATAGCCTACGCGACTTCAATCGTATATTTCCGTTAACACCTCTGTAGCAGGTCAGCTCAAGCATATCAAAGGTAATAACCTCTTTGTAAAACCTTTGACTGTAAATTATATCTGCCGTAATTTCTTCGCCGTTATCCATATAGGCAATATGAATATCACGCATTCCGGCATACAAATTTTTCGTAACGGCTTCGCTGTTGAAATCAATTTTAAAATTACATACAATACCCTTTTCGGTTACTGCGGTGTTCGCCGTAGATAAAACCGTTACTCCGCCGGCTATCTCATCCTTAACATAAAGGCGGGCGCAGTTGATTCTTTTTACTTTATCCGCAGGGCAGTTATAACAGGTTTTAATTGAAACAACATTTTCTTTACTGCTGATATTTTTTACCTCTGTCAAGCCTTGATTGACGGTAAATCTTACGCAGTGGCTTTTGTTGGTTAAAAAGATAACAGACTGCTTTTCATCATTATTGATAAGAACCTTTTTTCCCCTTAAAAGAAGAAGCTCATATTCGCCGTCTGTATTTTCATAATAGGTAAAATAGGTTTTACCTACTTTGAATTTATCGGCAGGGCACACAAATTCCCTATTGTCTTCGGCAGTAAAAGGAATTTCGTTTTTCTCGTCATCAACGGCAAAAACAGCTCTTGCGTCTTTTTCAAGAGTAATGGCAACACCGCCGTTTTTCAGTTCAAGCTCTCGGGCAAAATTATCGCATTTGCAGAGATAAATTCTAAATATTTTTAAATCATCGTAATCAACTTTAATGTAGCTATCGCCCCATACAATGCCGCTTTCGCGAGATAAAATACGGGTTGAGGTAAGCCTTAGAATACCCTTTACCAGTCTGTTTTCGTAGTCAATACGAATTCTGTTGTATCCGCAGTTAAACTTATTTACATCAATTTTATCTAAATCAATTGTTACCTTAAAGCCGGTACCGTCGTAATTATAGCTTGTACCGAGTCCCGTGTAAGCATCAAAGGTAGGTCCTGCATTTTTCGTAATAATACTGTTTTCAACAGGCTCAACAGGCAGTGGAGTCAGCTCACCGGTAAGCTCATTTTCTAAATAAGCGGTAATGCTTTGCTGTGAAAAATCGGAAACACTTACGCCCTTGAAATAAATATGAGCAAATATTTCCACAGAGCTTTTTCCTACCGTAACATCGGTTACATACTGCAAAGGCTCTCTTTTTGCAAGCTCGACTGTTACATCGCGGCTTTCAACGGTAAATAAATCGTCACAAAGAGAAGCAAAAAATCTTCCGTTTTTTTCTTCAACAGGAGCGTTGTAGTAGCCGTTATACTGATAATTTATCAATTCAATAAGCTTCTTAACATTATGCTCACGGGCACACCTGTATTTTTCCTGAACAATTATAGGAAGCTCGCTGAATACCGATGGGTCAACCTGGTCGTCAATATATTCGTTTATTAAATCAATAACGCTGTTTGCCTGCTGAACCGATACTGATTTGCAGCAGTTAAGAAAAATCATAAGGTCAATTTCAAGAGCCTTTTTATCGGAAATTTTTTTCAAATCATCATTTCCGTTTTCTCTTAAAAACGAATTAAGCATTTTGAGTATCTTAATTCTGTCGCTTAGATTTTTCAGATTACCGGTGTTTTGTGTTATTGATTTGCTTACGCCGTCGCGAACGCGCCAATAATAATATGTGCTTTCAACCACCGAAACATTATTTGCTTTAACGTGCATGGGTATTGAAACGGGAATATCCTCATACAGTAATCCTTCGGGAAAGGAAAAATTATTTTCAAGATAAAAGGAACGGAGAATAAGCTTATTCCACGAGGTAGTATCGTTAATAAGATTTGGACACTCCGTTATATGAGTATTAAGAGGAATATTACGGAATACCAGCTTATGCAGGTTAGACGCCCAAACAGACCTTGAGTTAAACCTTACAACATTACAGATAGTAAGGTCACTGCCGTTGCGCTCGGCGGCGGCAAACATTTTTTCGTACATATCCTCGGCAAGAACATCGTCGGAATCAACAAAGGCAATATATTTGCCCGTAGCTATACTGACGCCGAAATTCCTTGCACTGCTGAGTCCGCCGTTTTTATTGCGGTAATAGTTAAAGCCCTGATGGCACTCGGCATAGCTTTTTGCAATTTTACCGCTTGAATCGGTAGAGCCGTCGTCAACAAGAATTACCTCAATATTATCCTTGGTTTGATTATAAATCGAGTCAAGACATTCCTCTAAATATTCTTCAACATTATAAATCGGAACTATTACACTGATATCCGCTTTGTTAGCCATTTTTCAACCTCTTTTGCAAAAACTTTTTCGCCACTTACTTAAGAAAGCCGTTAACAATCTGCTCCTCTGCTTCCTGTGCGGTAAGTCCCAGCGTCATAAGCTTAATAATCTGCTCGCCTGCAATTTTTCCTATTGCCGCCTCGTGTATTAAAGAGGCGTCAAGGTCGTTGGCGGTTATTTCGGGAATTGCGCTTATAACGGCGTTATCCATAATAATAGCGTCGCACTCGGAGTGGCCCGTGCATTTGCTGTTGAATGTTATTTTTTAGTAGAAAAAATGCCTTGAATTTCCCCTTGCAACAGAACGGCACAA
>CALYNN010000131.1 GCA_945221685.1 uncultured Clostridia bacterium
GAGATCATGCCTAGTCTCGTGGGCTCGGAGATGTGTATAAGAGACAGGTCTTATGTGTAACCTTGTTCTTGAGGATAAGGCAGGCAATCTTGGCTCTGATTTCTGGAACCACTTCTTTAATATCGGCTCCGGTAAAGAATACAGAATCTCTAACTATGAGTTTGAGCAGTACCTTCTCGGCACTCTCGGTCTTGCAGGTCCCGAAAAGCTCTTTGATCCAAACTGGTTCATTACAAAGAATTTCCACGGTCAGTTCTATGCAGACGGTGATAAGCTTGAGGATTTCCTCCATTTCCGTGAAAATCTTCCTATTCAGGATTATTTCAACAGACTTGCAGATCAGGTTGAATTCTACTTCAAAATACCAAGATATCTTCCGAAGAATCTTGTTGCAGCTTGTGCAAAGCCCTTCATGAAGAAAATTGCCGAAACAAAGGATTTCGGTACTCTTGATTGGGTAAAGACAAATAATGAGGTTCGTATGAGTGCCTATTATGGTACAATGGAGGATTATAACAAGATTCCAAGCAAGTGGGAAGACTTTGAAATTATCAAGTTTGATAAAGATAACGCTGCTGCTGAAAAGTTTAAGCTTGACCACGGCTATGACGAGTCAAAGCCTGAATCAGAGCTTGACATTGAAGATATGAAGCAGGCTGCTAAATTCCGCGGCGGTGAGTGCCTCAGCGAAACAATGACAAAGGGCGATATGGCAACGCAGCTTAAGTGGAAATGCGGACTTTGCGGAGCAGAGTTTGAGGCTTCACCTGCCCTTATCCTTTTAGGCGGTCACTGGTGTCCTGAATGCTACATTCCGCAGAAGGAATGGAACTACGACGCTGTTGCAAGAACAAATCCGTTCTTTGCTCAGGTTTGGTATCCAAGCCACAATAAAGACGAGAACAATGTTTACAAGTTTGATGATTTGTTCCATATTGACGGCGTTAAGTGGGATGACATTAAGAGATAAATCCTAAATAATACTGTTTTAAGTCCCACGGTTTTTACTGTGGGACTTTTTTAAGGGGAATTTTTGTGAAAAAATGTATTTGTATTTTTCTTACAATTTCTATACTGTTTTTGTGCTCTTGCTCATTGCCAAGAGAAATCGAGGAAACAGTTAATCTGAATTTAGATTTTTTGCAGGATAAAACGATATTAAATATTGATAATAACGACAGGTATATTTTAATTCAGGCGGTTCCCTTTACATCAGAGGAGCCGATGCTTGATGAAGCTGCCGAAGAAAGCAATATTGACGAAATTGTTGAAAACTACTTCTATATTTGGGATATTGAAAGAAGCAGACTTAAATCGCAATATTCTTTAGAAATTAATGTTGAAAATGACATTGCTTCTGTTGAAATAAGCGACGATAATTATATCAGTCTTATCAGCTACGATAATAGCGAAGAAAGTGCTTTATATGATTTGCGTTTTAACAGGCTTTCCGATATAGATAAAACGGTTTCCTCTGAATACGACAAGGCAAATGAATTAATGAAGCAAAGCAAGATAATCGATAATGAAAGATTTTCCAATTACGGTAATCTTGCTACATATACAACATATATAGATAAACAGATTTATGTGTTTTTAAGTGATTACAATACTGCTTATTTAAAGAATATTGATAATGATTTTTCACCCTTGATCTGTGAAAATAAATTAATTTTAGAAAATAATAATTGCAACGATAAAGGTTTGTTAACCTACCGAATATGTGATTATGAAAATATGAATATCATTAGCACAACGATTGATTACGGAAGCTGTGTATATCCCTCTCAAGGCTCCTTTAGCAACAAATATGCAGTAATTACCGCAAATGATGAATCAGGGCAAAATAACATTATAACTGTTTGGAATACGGCAAGCGGAACAGAAACTCCTCTTAATGCCGAAGTAATTTCAGCTGACAGTATGGAAGAAAAAATAGAAGTTAAGTCAAATGAAATTTGTGAAAAATATAATATTGAAATTGAGACCTATAAAAAATATGATGAGAATTCGCTTATAGACAGCTATGCCTACTCCAACGATTTACCGAAATCCGAGCTAATGGTGGCAATGTATGATTTTGAATATTGCTTATCAACCCTTCCGACAGAGCTATACAGCGAAATTATCAGCACAAAAGCCATTGAATTTGATAAGCTTAAATTCTATTTCGTTGGTAATTTTGATGATGAAAAAAATTCGCAAAGCGTTTCTGCTTACTGTTCTAATGTAAACGACGAGTTATATATCGTTTATTCTATTACAGGCTTTACATATTCAACATTTTGCCACGAGCTTATGCACGCGATGGAATATCGCATTTGGGATTACGAGGAATATTTCGACGATAATTGGATTAAATTAAATCCCGAAGGCTTTGAATATGTTAATTTTGATGATGACAGTAATCCCTATTACGAAAAAGAAAGCTGGCAAAATTATTTTGCCAGGGATTACGGTATGAATAATGAGTTTGAGGACAGGGCGACTGTGTTTGAAACTATCTGCGAAAGTGCGCATTTAAAGGAAGAAGCACCTTGGTGGACAGATAAAAAGCCCTTTGTAAAAAAGGCAAAATATTTGGTTAAAGTATTAAGGAAAGCATTCCCCTCTCTAAATGATGATAGCTTTAATATGTTCAGCAATTTTTAAACAAGTGCATATAGAAAAGAAAGCGTCGGTTATCCGACGCTTTCTTGCTGAATATCAGTAATTTGATTTGCAGGAATAATTAACCTTTCCGCCAACATATCTTTTTAAGGTAAATTTTTTACCGCTTTGAGTTACCTTTAAAGATACCTTTTTTGGCGAAGTGTTTTCACATGTGTAGAAGCTACAGGTGATTTTACCGTTCTTAACAGTCATAATTACCTTGATAGGATACTTTGTTGTGTTTTTCCACTTAAAGTCCTCTGCTGTTCCGTAAATAGCCGCATCTCTGCCGAGAGGAACATATGCGACTCTTTGACTATGCTGATGCCTTTCGACAATACCTACATTAGCGAGTAATGCACAGTTAAACATTGTTGAGGCAACCTGACAAACTCCGCCGCCGGTTCCGTCAACTACTCCGTCACCGGAAAAAATGTGGGCGTCCTTATAACCCTTTGCGGTGGTTCTCGGACCTACTACCTTATTAAAGGAAAATGTTTCGCCCGGCTGAACTATTGTACCGGAAATTGCTTTAGATGCAATTCTAAGATTATTTGTTCTGTTTGGATTGTTTTCATAATAAGAATGATAGGTTGCGTAAAGGTTATTATAGTAGGTGCTTAAGTACTGACTGCTTGTGCCGTAAAATCTCTTATTGTTATAATTAAGATATGCTCTTACCTTTACATAATATTTTTTTTTGTTGTTAACCTTTGAAATTGTGTATGATGTGGCTTTGGCATTTTTTATATATACATTTTTAACATTTTTTTTGAAATTTTTATCTGTACTGTAAAATACCTGATAACCGGAGCACTTAACCTTATTCCAGGAAACTTTAATTTTACTGCTTCCGCTTTTGCCAACGCTTGTAAGAACTACTCTTGCAGGCTTAGTTGCATATTTTGCTACTGATGAATATGCACCGTAATAATTAGTTGAGTTGTCTATTTTTTTATAAGCTCTTACTTTAATAAGCTGTGCCGTTCCGGGATTTAAATTTTTTAGAGTATATGTATTGTATTTTGCGGAAACCGTCGCAACAAGCTTATATGTTTTGGATGAGCCGTTATATCTGTAAATCTTATAGCCGGAAACATAGCTTTGTTTGTTCCACTTAATTGTTACTGAGGAGGTATCGCTGCCTGTAAATTTAACTCCTGTAACCTGTTGCGGAATAATTTTAAAATACTTTGTAACAGACGAATTAAAATTGTTAATACCTGTAATAACTGCCGAAGCTTTACCTGTATTAGTGTTATTATTATATTTAACCGTGTAGTCCCTACCCTTTTTCAAAAGAACCTTTTCCTTTCCGTTACTCCAATATACAGTAGGGGTAGGAGTTTTTGCTTTACCGGAAAAAATAGTTGTATTGTAGCCTAATGTAATTTCACTTTTTGAAATGTTAATGGGTTTAATAGTATAATCAGCGGAAACTGAACCGGAATAATCCCCTGTTCCGTTAATTTCGGCAATTGCAGTTCCTGCGTTAATATTGTTTTTGTAGCTTATTGTAAAATCTGTGTTCTTTACGAGCTGAATTTTTTCGCCGGTAACACTATCGGTATAAAACACGGAAGCGTTAGGCGTTTTTGCATAGCCGTTATAGTTGTATGAAACGGTGCTTAAAACAACAGATGTATTTTCGGCAGTAAGCACCTTCGGCTGGGGAGCTTCACCCTCTTGGGCAAAAGCATTAAAAGCAAAAAGCGAAGCCGTAATCATAACAAAAAGCGAAACCGCCAAAGAAATATTTTTTTTCATTTTTTATCCTCCGTTAATTATCTCTGTCCGTAATAAGCATTTTTACCGTGTTTTCGTTCGTAGTGCTTATTGAGCAGATAATTTTCAATACCAATATTAGAGTTTTTTCCAAGTGAAGCAATCAATTCGGTATTATGAGCCATTTGAGAAACCTCCTCAAGAATAAGAGCATTCTCAACAGCCTTAAAGGAATCCTTTCCCCAGGTAAAGGGACCGTGCCTGTGAACAAGCACCGCAGGGCATTCTTCGGGGTTAATTCCTCTTTTAACAAATTCCTCAACTATAACCTTGCCTGTGTTAAGCTCATATTCACCGTTAACCTCATCCTCTGTCAAGCCTCTTGCACAGGGAACGGCACAGCTTGCAAAATCAGCGGGAGTAGTGCCGTAAGCCGAAATATCTCTGCCTGCCTGCGCCCAGGCGCACGCCCAACGCGAATGGGGATGACCTACC
>CALYNN010000132.1 GCA_945221685.1 uncultured Clostridia bacterium
GCGCCGGCAAGAATAAGAAGAGGTCCCTCGGTGGTATTTACCGCCCTTTGCTGCATTTCGTTAAGTGGCATATATTTACTCCTTTGGTAAAAAACAATTTGAACAAATTAGGGTGACAAGCTGCCACCCTAAAAATTTTTATTATTCGAATAATTATCTAAGCAGAGTAAGCAGGATACCTGCCGCAACTGCAGAGCCGATAACGCCCGATACATTGGGTCCCATAGCGTGCATAAGCAGGAAGTTTGAGGGGTTCTCTTTCTGTCCTTCCTTTTGAGCAACACGCGCCGCCATTGGAACAGCGGAAACACCTGCCGCACCGATAAGCGGATTAACCTTGCCCTTTGTAAAGATATACATAAGCTTGCCAAACAGCACGCCGCAGGCAGTACCCAGACAAAATGCAATGAGTCCGAGAAGAACGATGCCCAGGGTTTTAACATTAAGGAAGGTATCGCCCGATGTGGTTGCGCCTACCGAAATACCCAACAATATTGTTACAATATTCATAAGCTCGTTTTGAGCCGCCTTTGCAATACGCTCTGTTCTTCCGCTCTCTTTAAGCAGGTTACCCAGCATAAGCATACCTACAAGTGAGGCGGCGTCGGGTAACAGCAGAGAAACTACAACGGTTACAACGATTGGGAACAATATTTTTTCAAGCTTTGAAACGGGGCGAAGATTTCCCATTACAACGCTTCTTTCCTTTTTAGTTGTCAGCGCTCTCATAATAGGAGGCTGAATAACGGGAACAAGCGCCATATATGAATATGCCGCCACAGCTATTGTACCTAACAGCTCGGGAGCCAGCATAGAGGTTACGAATATAGCAGTAGGTCCGTCTGCACCGCCGATGATAGCAATAGAGCCTGCTTCGTTAGGTGCAAAGCCCAAAAGGATTGCGCCTACATAGGTAAAGAAGATACCGAACTGTGCGGCGGCGCCGAGAATAAAGCTTTTCGGGTTTGCAATAAGAGGTGAAAAGTCTGTCATAGCGCCTATGCCAAGGAAAATAAGCGGCGGATAAATTCCCGCTTTTACGCCGAAATAGAGAAAATCCATCAATCCCGGCGTGCACCCTTCAAATTCTCCCCGAGAGGCGAGCAAATCTCTGAAGCCTGCAAGGTCATGGTACTGAACCGCAAGATTAGCGTCGGGTATATTGGCAAGCAGCATACCGAATGCAATAGGTATCATAAGGAGCGGTTCAAAGCCCTGCTTAATTCCAAGCCAAAGGAAAAAGAAGGCTACAATTATCATTACAAGGTTTTTCCAACCGCCGTCAGCAGTGAAAAACTGCGCATATCCTGAATTTGAGAAGATACTGACAATTACTTCCCAAACGCCCTGAAGTATTTCCATTGTGTATCTCCTCCTTTAAAACGGTCTTGTGTTATCAACATTTGCGGCGTTTGCCCATGGATTTCTGCCGCCTACATTTACTACATTAAGTCTTTTTACGCTTCGCACTACTGCGCCGCTGTCCTGCATGGCAACTGCCGCCGCAATAGCCGCAACAACCTCTTGGCTTATTCCTTGCTCAACAACAGGTGCCTTGGGTGCGGCAACAGGAGGTGCCTGCATAGGCGGAGTGGGCATTGCAGGTTCGTTAGTAGATTTAATCTGACTCACGGCTTCTGCCTTTTGGGCTTCCTTTTTGGCTTTTTTCAGTGCTTTCTTTTCTGCACGCCTTGCGACTCTCGCCTTTGAAGCAGAGTCAATCTTCGGCATAATTGCACCGAAAAGCTGAAACACTAATATAAGGAGCAGAAGCACGCCTAAAACTATGGTTATACCGGAGATTACAACAGTAGTTGTAAACAGTCCGCTTCTGTCCGCAACGAGCATTAAAATAGGACTCACAACACATTCCCCCATTTTATAAATATTATTGGTATTATAAAACATCTTTGTTAAATTTTCAACGATATTTTTATTTATTTTTAAATTTGGCGAATTGTATAAAATTACTTGATTTATTCTGAAAATAGTATATAATATTGTTAATAAAGGAGGTTTTTCCAATGACTGAAAAAACACTTATTATCGCCATACTTGTTGCCCTTATTTTGCTTTGGTTTGCCGAAACTCTCAATATGACCAAAACAAGCAAGGTTTTAAGCGGTGTAATCGATTTAGGCTTTGCAGTTCTTCGTTAGCACACTAATTAGTTTTGCCTGTTTTCTTATTTATAACATTATATAATTAATCTATATACCAAAAGTTAAGAGCCGTACAGTAGGCTTCCAACCTGCTGTACGGCTCCTTTTATTTTATTTTTTAAGTGCTATGCCCGCTTTTTCAAGGGATGCGATTATCGAATCAACAACCTCCGTAACCTCCTCACGAGTCAGTGTTCTTTCACTGTGAGAGAAGGTTATTCTTGTGGTAATTGAACGGCTGTTTTCGTCTGCATAGGTATCAACCACCGCAATTTTTTTGATAAGAGCACTTTGAGCGTTTTCAATTGCCTTGCGGATTGGCTCGAACCTGTCGGAAACAAATGAAAGGTCAACCTCCATTTCGGGATACCTTGACGGCTCCTGATAGCTTATGCTGAGATTATCTGCCTGTGCAAACAAATCAATATCAATTTCGGCATAAACAATAGCCGCTTTTTTGTCTATTTTCTTTGCCACAAGAGGATGAACAATTCCTATTTCGCCGATTTCCATGCCTGCGCAAATTACTGAATTGAGATTTCTCGGATGCTGATAGGAATGGCTTGCTTCCTTTGCAGAGAAGCCAAGGGGCTGATGCTTAATATCGTCGGCAACAACGGCAAGCATATCGCGAAGCTCAAGGTAAAGCTTTTCAACAGATTTTGTTTTGCTGAAAAGAGTTACCGCAAGCATTTTATGCTCGTCGCACAAGCCGTCTGCCTTTACCCCGTTTACAACTCTGCCGATTTCAAACACACCGAAATCCGTTGAATATGCAGTGTTGGCTTTAACCTGACAAAGCTGGGTTGGAATTATTGATTTACGGATTGTTTCAATATTTGGATTTGTAGCGTTAACAAGCTTAATATTATCCTCAACCTCAATGCCCAAAGCCTTATACTCGTCATAATATGCCCAAACATATGAGTGAAGCTCGTGGAGAGAAAAGCGCTTAACAAGAACATCCTTAACCTTATCCTCAACCTGCTTTTCAACTGCGGTACGAACAGGATAAAGGGGAGCACTTGCAGTATGAATATCAAAATTATCATAGCCGTAAATTCTTGTTATCTCCTCAATTATATCGGCTTTAATTGTAACATCCTTTGTGGCTCTCCAGCTCGGCACATCTACCGAAAAGCTGTCGCCGTCAAGCGATACTCCGAAGCCTAAGGACTCAAGGGTTTTAACAATGGTATTGTTATCTATTTCAATGCCGGTATATCTGTCAACAAATGCCTTGTCAAAATCAAGCTTAACCTGCGGATAGTGATAGGCGTAATCGTCTGTAAGAGAGGAAACCACCTTTACGCCGCCGTCAATATCCGTAAGCAGCTTAACAAATCTTGCGATGGCAGGAACAGTCATTTCGGGGTCAAGGCACTTTTCATAGCGCATTGAAGCATCTGTTCTGTGTGCAAGGCGAACGGTGGATTTTCGAATTGATACGGCGTTAAAGGTTGCCGACTCAAGAGTAAGGGTATGGGTATCCTCAACAATTTCGCTGTCAAGTCCGCCCATAATGCCTGCAATTGCAACAGGAGTATCGCCGTTGCAAATCATCAGCGTATTTTCGTCGATATTTCGTTCCGCTCCGTCAAGGGTTTGGAATATAAATGGTTTATCAAAACGCTTAATTCTGATTTTCTCTACCTTTCTTGAATCAAAGGCGTGCATAGGCTGACCCATTTCAAGCATAAGATAGTTTGTAAGGTCTGCAAGGAAATTAATAGCTCTCATTCCGCAGTAGAAAAGTCTTATGCGCATATTAACGGGACTTACGCTTGTGTTGATATTTTCTACCTGCAGGCAGGAATATCTTTGGCAAAGGTCATCCTCAATCTTCATATCTACCTGCGGCAGATTACTGTATTTTGACAAATCAACAGTGTCAAGTGGCTTAAGCTCTCTGCCTGCAAGAGCCGCAAATTCGCGGGCAATACCGTAATGGCCCCAAAGGTCAGGGCGGTTTGTAAGTGACTTATTATCTACTTCGAAAATAATATCGTCAATTTGGTAGGCTTCCTTAATATCGGTGCCGTTTGGAATATCGTCGGTAATTTCCATTATACCCGAATTATCGTCGGAAATGCCGATTTCCTTTTCACTGCAGCACATACCGTTTGAGGTATAGCCTGCAAGCTTACGGGGAGCAATTTCGATTTCGCCGATTTTTGCGCCCACCTTTGCAAAGGCTGTTTTAAGACCCACCCGTACATTAGGCGCACCGCATACAACATCGGTAAGCTCACCGTTACCTGCGTCAACCTTTAAAAGATGAAGCTTTTTAGAGTCGGGATGATTTTCTACAGATTTTATTTCGGCAACAACAACGCCGCTTAAATAACTGCCCTTAAAGAAAATTTCGTTTTCAACCTCGGCTGTGGAAAGTGAAAAACGGTTAATAAGCTCAAGCATATCAATTCCGCTTAAATCAACAAAGTCGGAAATCCAATTCATAGATAAAAACACAGCTAATCACTCCTTTCTTACTCATCGTCGGTAAACTGCGACAAAGCCTTAAGACTTCCGCTGTTTAGGTCGCGTATATCTTTAATACCGTATTTCATCATAACAAGTCTTGTTAAGCCAAGACCGAAGGCAAAGCCTGTATATTCATCGGGGTCAATGCCGCCTGCCTTAAGCACCTCGGGATGAATCATACCGCAGGGGCAAAGCTCAAGCC
>CALYNN010000133.1 GCA_945221685.1 uncultured Clostridia bacterium
GGTTACGGGAGAGGTTCCCTTTTCCGCGCCTGTACCACCGCACTGACTACAGTCAACAACGCGCATAACATCTATATCCTTTTTACAGCCCTTTGCCGCCTCCTCAAAGGTCAGGCTGACAGAAGCCTGCAAATCTCTGCCTCGCTGGGGTGCGTTGGGATTTCTTCCGCCACCGCCGAAGCCGCCGCCGAAAAATGACGAGAATATATCGCCTAAATCAATATCGCCGTCAAAGCCAAATCCGCCACCAAATCCGCCGCCTGCACCGCCTGCGCCGTAATTCGGGTCAACGCCTGCAAAGCCGAACTGGTCGTAGCGCGCTTTTTTCTGCGGGTCAGACAAAACCTCATACGCTTCGTTACATTCCTTAAACTTTGCCTCTGCCTCGGGATTATCGGGATTAAGGTCGGGATGATACTTTTTTGCGGTTTTTCTGTATGCTTTTTTTATTTCATCCTCGCTTGCGCCCTTGCTTACACCCAGAACCTCGTAGTAATCTCTTTTATTTTCAGGCATACTATGCCCCCTTATCTGCAAAAGAGAAATTCCCGCAAAGCAACAGGAATTCCCTTTTTTGTTTTCGTTCAACAGCCTACCCTGCTTTGCAGAGTAGGCTGAATTTTATATATTATAATTGATTTATCAGTTGTCGTCAACCTCTGTATATTCAGCATCGGAATAGCCGTTATCACCGTTTGGTCCTGCTGCTGCATTGGGGTCGAAGCCTGCTGCCTCGGGACCGGCGCCTGCTGCCTGTGCTGCCTCGTAAAGCTTCTGTGAAACCTCGTAGAACTTGTTTGTCAAATCCTCCTGCGCTGTCTTAATAGCGTCAATATTTTCGCCCTTAAGAGCCTCCTTAAGAGTTGCAACCTTTGTTTCAAGGGCACTCTTATCCTCGGCAGAGAATTTGTCGGCGTCTTCACTGAGGAGCTTTTCGGTTTGGTAAACCATTTGGTCGGCGTTGTTTCTTACATCAACTGCCTCTCTCTTTTTCTTATCCTCCTCGGCAAACTGCTCGGCTTCCTTAACAGCCTTTTCAACATCCTCCTTGCTCATATTCGAGGAAGCGGTAATTGAAATATGCTGTTCCTTACCTGTGCCTAAATCCTTTGCAGATACATGAACAATACCGTTTGCGTCAATATCAAAGGTTACCTCGATTTGCGGAACGCCTCTTCTTGCAGGAAGAATTCCGTCAAGGTGGAACATACCTAATGTCTTGTTATCCTTTGCAAATTCTCTTTCACCCTGAAGAACATGAACCTCAACGGAGGTTTGATTATCTGCCGCGGTGGAGAAAATCTGGCTCTTCTTTGTTGGAATAGTTGTATTTCTTTCAATGATAACTGTGTTTACGCCGCCCATTGTTTCAATACCGAGTGAAAGCGGAGTAACATCAAGAAGCAGAAGTCCCTTAACATCGCCGCCGAGAACGCCGCCCTGAAGCGCCGCACCCATTGCAACACATTCATCGGGGTTAATTCCCTTAAACGGCTCCTTGCCGCTGAACTTTTTAATAGCCTCCTGAACGGCAGGAATTCTTGTTGAGCCGCCTACCAAAAGGATTTTATCTATATCGTTCATAGAAAGACCTGAATCGCTCATTGCCTGACGAACAGGACCCATTGTTGCTTCAACAAGGTCTGCTGTCATTTCGTTGAACTTTGCTCTTGAAAGAGTAAGGTCAAGGTGAACGGGAGTACCCGAACCGTCAACAGTAATAAACGGAAGATTAATCTGTGCAGTGGTCATACCCGAAAGGTCAATCTTTGCCTTTTCAGCGGCTTCCTTAACTCTCTGCATTGCCATCTTGTCGCCGGAAATATCAACGCCTGACGATTTCTTAAATTCCTCAACAATCCAGTTCATAACCTTGTTATCAAAATCGTCGCCGCCAAGTCTGTTGTTACCTGCTGTTGCAAGAACCTCCTGTACGCCGTCGCCCATTTCGATAATAGATACATCGAAGGTACCGCCGCCAAGGTCATATACCATAACCTTTTGGTCCTCTTCCTTATCAATACCGAAGGCAAGAGCTGCGGCTGTTGGCTCGTTGATAATTCTTTTAACATCAAGGCCTGCGATTTTACCTGCGTCCTTTGTAGCCTGACGCTGTGCGTCTGTAAAGTAAGCAGGAACGGTAATAACGGCGTCTGTTACCTTTTCGCCCAAATAAGCTTCTGCATCTGCTTTAAGCTTTTGAAGAATGATTGCCGAAATCTCCTGAGGAGTATAAGCCTTTGAATCAACAGTAACCTTGTAGTCACTGCCCATATGCCTCTTAATAGAAGAAATGGTTCTGTCGGGATTAGCGATAGCCTGGCGCTTTGCAACTGTACCTACCATTCTTTCGCCATCCTTTGAAAAGCCTACTACAGACGGAGTTGTTCTTCCGCCCTCTGCGTTTGTGATAACTACCGGCTCGCCGCCCTCGATAACGCTTACGCAGCTGTTTGTTGTTCCTAAATCAATACCAATAATCTTTGACATAATATTTGTCCTCCTTATAATTAGTTGGCTGTTTTAACCATTGCAGGTCTAACAACCTTATCATTTAATTTATAGCCTCTTTGAAAAACATCGGTAATCACATTTGCCTCAAGGCTTTCATCCTCAACATGCATAATTGCGTTGTGGAAGTTGGGGTCAAACTGCTCACCCTGCTCTCCGTAGGCTGTAACGCCTAATTTTTCAAGGGTTGCCATTAAGCCGTCATAGGTCATCTGCACACCCTTTTTAAGTCCCTCGTAGTCCTCTGTTTTGTCTGATAAAGCTCTTTCAAGATTATCTATAACCGCCAAAAGCTCTTTAATAACATTTGCCGTAGCATATGCGTAGCTATCGCTCTTTTCCTTTTCGGAGCGCTTGCGGAAATTAGCATACTCGGCGGCTACCCTGCGAAGCTGATCCTTCGTATCCTCAAGCTCCTTGGCAACAGGGTCCTCCTGCTCTGCCGCTTCGGCTTGAGCTTCTTCCTTTTCTATTACTTCATCAGCCGCAGTATTTTCTTTTTTTTCTTCCTTCGAAGCAGTAGGTTCTGCCTTTTTTTTAGCCATTTCGTACCTCCCCTGAAAGTAGATTTTCTACTGATTTAAATATATAATTCACAGTGGGAATGATTTTTTTATAATCAATTCTTACAGAGCCTACAAGTCCCAAGCAAGCCTTTTGGTTGTTGCCGTAGGTATACTGTGAAATTATTGTTGAAGTGTTTTTCATTTCGTAAAGCGGATTTTCGTTACCTATCATAAGTGCCGATTTCAAAGGATTATTGCAAAATTCTTTAATAAGCTTTGTCATTTTTTCTCGGTCGGCAAGGAAGGACAATAGCTTATACACTCCGCTTCCCAACTCCTCGTGAGCCAGTAGACTCGTTTCACCCTCTAAATTAAAGGTAGTGTGGGAAGCCTCATTGCACAACGAGCAAAGAGAAACAAGAATCGGCAGCATATCAAATATCCTGTCGCCTGCGATAAGCACCGCACTTTGCACTTTTGCCAAATTTGCTTCGCTTAGCGGAATTCCAACGAACAGCCTTTGAGTAATTTCGTAAAACAAAAACCTAAAATCGTCGTCAATTCTGCAGGGAACATTTATCAGCGAGGATTTGATTTTACTGCCAACGGTAAGCATTACAAGCATTGCCTTTGAGCCGCCGGCAGGAATCAGGTCAACACCCTTAATACAGTCAAGCTCATCCTCTATAATGCAGTTAAAGGAAGCACAGCGTGTATAGCTGCTAATAAGCTTTGACGCGTCGGAAAGGAGCCTTTCGGGGTCGCCTGCGTTTATAGACAGGGTATCGTTTATCACCTTGGCATCATAATTAGACACCGGCTGCTCCTGCATAAGATTATCAATATAATATCTGTAGCAGGCGTTGCTGGGAACTCTGCCGCCGCTTGTATGCCGCTGTTCAAGAAATCCAAGCTCGGAAAGATAAGCCATTTCGTTTCTTACGGTTGCGCTTGAAACGGAATACGGAAGAAGCTGACAAAGAGTTTTTGAACCCATAGGCTCACCGGTTTTAAGGTAATGCTCAACAATAAGATTGAGTATTGCCAGCCGTCTTTCGCTAATCATCCCTTTCACATCCTCTGCTTTTCTGTGTTAGCACTCTCAACACCCGAGTGCTAACTCTGTATTAATATTATATCCAACTTGCCGATTTGTCAATAGTTTTTTCAACAAAAATAAAAAAATTCATTATTTGTAAATATTTTACACCTAATTTGCTCACAAAAACAAAAAGACCGCCGAAGCGGTCTTTTATAATAAATGCTTATTTCTTAGTTGTTACATACTTTACTTTACTCCAAGATGAGTAAATCTTTGTAGCCTTGCCGTTAATCTTAACTGTCTTGTAGGTGCGAACTCTTACATAGTACTTTTTCTTACCCGAAAGCTTTGAAATTGTTTTTGATGTTGTACTGTTCTTGCCTACTGTTACAGTCTTGGCTTTGCTGAACTTACTGTTAGTTGAATACTGAATTTGATAGCCTGTTGTTTGTGTTGCCTGCTTCTTCCACTTTACAGTAAATTTCTTTGAGCCTGCGGCAAGTGAGGAAATGCTTGTTGTCTTTGGCTTGATTGTAAAATACAGAGTCTTTGTTCCGCTGTATTTACCTTTAAAGGTAATCTTTACTGCATACTTGCCAACATACTTTCTGCCGCTTGCGTATGAAACGGTGTAGTTAGAGCTGCTGATTGCTTTGCCGTTACTGCCTACTACCTTAACACTTGGCTTTTTAACCTTGCCGTCGTAGGTGTAGCTTGTGGCTGAAAGCGAAATTGTCT
>CALYNN010000134.1 GCA_945221685.1 uncultured Clostridia bacterium
CCTGAACATCAAGTGCAACATCACCCTTTTTTGAACATTCAATAATCATTTCGTTAGGGAATTCGCCGTAAAGAAGTCCTGCAAAATGATAAATTTTTGCATCTACCCTTGGCAAATCATCAATAGTAAACGGCTCTGCGCAGGAAAGGCAGACGCTGTTTCTTTTCTCTTTATCCGCAGTGAAATATTCGTTTCTCATAGTTGTTGAATTATTGCAGAAAGAGCAGTAAACATCCTCCCTGTTTATCGTAAAGCTGTCAAGCCTGTCGCAGTCCCCTTCGGCAAGCTTTGTAACCGCACCCGTGCAGTGACCCAAAGCATATGCAGACGCTGATGAAAAAAGAACGGCACCTCCGCAGATTTCGTTTGAATTTTTTAGATGGTCAATGTTAAAATCCTTTGTTATATGACCGATAATAAGACTGTCGTAACGCTTCATCTTTTCTCCTTAAACCGTATATGTTGCTCCTTCTTCAGCGCTGATAATTCCCGTTTTCTCCAAATCGTTTTTTGGATTGTAGTCTGCAGACTGATGAGTGGCTATTATTTTTGTTTTTGGATATTTTTTTGAAAGACTAATGGCATCCTCAATATTCATATGAGGGCCGAGAAATCCCCTTGGCTTACTGCAATCGGCAAGAACAAGGTCGCTTGCCTCAAAGCATTTTAAAACATTGTCGTTAAGCAAGGTGTCGCCTGTATAGCAAAGAGCTTTGTCGCCCCTAATAATAACTGCATAATCCGCAACCGTATGCTTCATAGGCAAAAAGCTCAGCTCTGTTGAGCCGATGTTAATCACCGTGCTTTCGTCTATATCAATCACATTAAAGTTGGGATGGTCAAAAAGAATATTGTACCACTGAGAGTCCTCACGATGAGTATAGACATTAACCGTTTGGGATAGCTCCTCAAGCAAATACCTAAACACAAGAAGGTCGCTTGTGTGGTCATAGTGCAGGTGGGATATGAAAACGTGTTTAATCCTTGTTATGTCAACCTCTGCCATAAGCCTCGAAAGCGTTCCGCTTCCCATATCAAGAACGATATAATCATCACCGTTCTTAACAAGGTAGCCGCTTGAGCAGCCGCCTCCCGCCTTTCCGTAAGGTCCGTATTTGCCTAAAACAGTAAGCTCCATTTTTTATACCAGCCCTTTTTCATACTCTTTTTCAAGCTCAGGCTTAACATTGCCCTTAAGCAAATTCAACTTAAGAATTGCTCTTGATTTTGAATAATCACGAGTCATAAAATCACCTGCAATTATGTTTGACCTTTCGAGATAGCGGGGAGTGCTTGCAATGCCGTTGATGATTGTGTCGAAATGCCTAACTAAATCATCATCTAATTTTGCAGGTGTGGTTACGCCGATTTCCGTACCGAGATTTGGCGTTTGCTGAGTTTGAAACCAGTAAAGACCTTCTGTTTTGTAATCATCAAAAAACCGTAATGTTTCGTTTGCAAATTTCTCGGCCTTGGCACCGTTAACATCCTTTTCCCAAGGTAAAATCTGCTCACAGTTTTTGCTGAATTTATAATCCTCATTTTCGTTGATTAAAATATATCTTTTTCCGCTTTTTCTGATGTCACCGACAGTAACCTCGTTGATGTGTTCAAAATCGCAAAAGGCATATTTTTCAGGCTGAATATATTTTTCAAGCAGGGCGTCAACCTTGTTTTTGTCTGCCTTGTAGGTCAGCGTAATCGGGCCGAATTTTTGGGGATAATACTCCCTGACATCTAAAAGAATAAATTCGTCCGGGTACATATCTAAAGCCTTTTTAATATCCTTAAGTGCATTTTCAAACAAATCGCCCTTTGTAATTCCGTGGGCTAAAACGATTTCGCCCTTTTTGTTTGTATTAAGGCGCAGGCAGTATTGCCTTATACCGTGTTCAAACTGAACAAAAAGATTATCCTTTTGACATTCTGCCATTTTACTCATACCGTAGCTTCCGGCATTATGAGCGCCCGGAATAACCAACCTTGTCAGATTAACATCATCCTTGATGTAGGACATCCAATTTGTGTAAATCATATTTCCCCCTAATACATTTTTAGTCAGTTTAATTCTATCACAAACAAATCACTATATCAACAATAATTAAAGACAAAAGCGGATTGAATCATTCTTATTTCTCTAAGCCGAATATTTTCCAGCTGACTACGGTTACGCCCTTTTTCTTTGCCCGTTCAAGCAGGCAACCGCTTTTCAGTATTTGATATTCAAAAACTCTTTTTTGCCATTCTCCCTGTTTATCATCAATAGGAAGTGCAGGGTGCAAAAACATTTCCGTAACACCGTCAATACAGTTATCAACAGCGTCGAGATAATACTTTTCAAGTGTATTATAGTCCCCTATCCTACTCATATTCCAAGGATTTGAAACCAAATCATCAAGCATCTTAACGCCTCTTTTTTCGCCGGCACCCACAATCATTTGCTGATACTTTTTTACAATTTCGGGAATATTTCTGCCAAGCTGTCTTTCAAGGAAGCCGCTGGTTTTTGGAAATCTGAAAGGTAGGCAATGCTCCCTGCAGAAATCAAATGCGTCAATAAAAAATCTTCTGCCGTTAATTCCGTAAAGGGTTGCGCAGTGGTTATCTGCGTGGTCAACAGCGCCGCCGTTATCGGTTATAAAGCGGTACTGCCCTTCAAGCTCTTTTTTTACATCCTGCCTTTTTGTATTAAAAATTAAATCTCTTTGATTATGGGGCAAGCCGTTTTTAAATGAATTTGCTTTTGAAAGGCTTTGCCATTTTTTGTTTTCATCATCGGAATTAATTGTAAGATGAACACCTACGGAAATATTGCTTTTTCTTGAAAAATCAACGGCGTCACTTGCATTAGGCGCTACTGTCAGAACCGAGGTAGAGGTTATAAGATTTTCTTGAAGCAGTTCAATTATTGCATTGTTTTGCTGCTCGTTATATCCGAAATCGTCGGCATTAATAATAAGAAATTTACTCATTTTCCTTACGCTCCGGTAATTTTAGGAAGAAGGAAATAACACTTGCCAAAATCATTGCCGCACATGGAAATACGCAAAGCAACACCTTTGAAGCAAGAGCAGGATTACTGCCCGTTTCGTCGCCGCTGACAAAGCCGAAGCTTTCGGAAACAACATAAAACGCAAGAGAGGTATATAAGCCGTTGAGCCTGTTCATAACGCCCATAAGGCTATTGATAATACCTTCGCGCTTAATACCGTTTCGCTGATAGTCGTCGTCTATAATTTTAGCACCGATACAATCCATTGTAGTAAGACAGGCGGCAATACCGAAGCCCATAACTGCCGCAACTGCTATTGCAACAGGCAATACCTTTGCAAAATAGAGAGGAACAAAGCCTATTGCCATAATTATAAATCCTGTTCTCCAAATTGTCATAACAGGCAATTTTTTGGCAACTCTTGACCAAACAAGAATTCCGATAACTGCAACGCCTAAAACTATGCCAAGCATAATGGTTGTTGAGCTTCCGCCCAGTCCCAAGGTGTACTTAACATAAAACGGCAACGCCTGCGAAATAAGTGAAAATGCCGCAGAATAAAACGCTCCTGCAAAGCCGAAAATCCAAAAGTGCGGATTTTTGATAAGAGCAATAATACTGTCGATAAGGCGTGGCTTTTCAAGCTCCTCGTAATCGGTGCTTTCGCGGCAGCCCAAGAAGCAGTACAACATAACCGCTACGGCAAGAACACCGTAGATAAGCGAGGTTAAGCGGTAGCCTATTTTTTCGGTAATCATAGGAGTAAGCGCAATACTGATTGCCATTGCAAAAAGCTGGCATATTTGGCGTATGCCGTTGGTTTTTGCTCTTTCGTTATCGCTTTGGAAAAGCTCCGGGAACAATGCACCGTAGTTTGCATTTACAAGAGAATCGAGAGTACCCGTAAGTATATACATTAAAAGCATATAGATAAACAGCATTCCTTTTTCGCTTTCAACAAAGGACGGAACATTGAAAAACAGTATAAAGCAAAGCACAAGCAACGGTGCTCCTATAATCAGCCAAGGTCTGCGCCTGCCCCACTTTGTGCGCGTCCTGTCGGACAGAAAGCCGTAAACAGGGTTATCTATCGCGTCAACAAAGGTGTAGATAAACAGAACAAGGGAATACTTTTTCATATCAAGTCCAAGCATATCAACATAAAATATTGCCGCAAAGGATTTAAACATATTTATCGGCATTGAGGTGCCGAACATACCGAAGCCGTAACGAAACGGCGTTGTTTTTTTCAGTGTTTTATTTTTTGGCATAATAATATCCTCCTATTCAAAATAAATCGGGTTTGATACTGCTGTTATTCTTTTTGCACTGCCAATACCCTTAAAGGCCTTAACATATACGAATTTTACTTTTTCAAGCTTAATTATCGCCTTACCGTCGGTTAGCCTAACATCCTTTTCTCCCCTATCCGTAACAACGGTTAATGAGCACGAATTACTCTCTGCAACAAGGGGAATATCGGGATTGTATTTGGCAGTATCACCCATTGAAAATTCACCGTATTTCAGGTTTAGGCGCACACCGCTTACGCTTTCGCTGACAAAGGCTCTGCCGTTTTTCACGGCGTCTAAAATATCCTGTGCGCAGGGTGATTTTGCATAAACGCCCGTTACCGGATTACCCAACCTTGCAAGGCTTTTAGGCTTATGAAAATCACTGCCACCCACCGCAGGCAGCTTTCTTCCCCTGCAAAGCATCTCTGTCCACCATTTTATTGCGTCGGTATTTGTTTTACGCATAGGACCGTTCCAAATTT
>CALYNN010000135.1 GCA_945221685.1 uncultured Clostridia bacterium
GGAGGTGCTCGTGTACCTTAATGCAAAAACAGGGGCAGAGGAGGATATAATGCTTCTTCTTTACAGCGACGGCGGAACGCTGACAAAATAAATGTATAAAACCGAAAATAACGAACAAACTTATAATGCACTAACTTGAAAGGAAGTATTTTTATGAAAAGCAAAATTTTGATTGCGGCAATGGCAGTTGCAGTAATCGCAACAGTATTTATGGGCTGCGGAAGAAACGACGGCGATGTTACAACATCACCCGATACAACAGTAACAACAACCGCCTCAACATCCGCAGGCGCAACGGAAAGCAGCACAAATAACGGTACAAATAACGGCACAACGAACAATGCTGCCAACAACTCAACAACTAATGAGGCAGGCTCAAAGGCAGAAAAAGTAGGCGACGATATAGGAAACGGCGTTGACGATGTGGCAGACGGAGTAGGCGGTGCGGTAGATAAAGCCGGCGACGCGGTAAAGGACGCATTGGAATAAAAAAAGTCTTGACTTTTCAAAAATTCCAGTGATATAATTCCTGTTGTCGAGTAGCAGAAGTGCGTAAGTCCGGATAGGACCTACGCGCTTTTTTGTTTTAGAATACAAAAGGAGTGATAAAATGCCGAAAAACAATTTCCAAAAAACAGTGTTTGGTCTTCTAATGTCTTACATAATGGCTTACGGTATGGAGGTCTATAACATGGCGATTAAAATGGGATTTAACCTAAAGCCCGGAGGCTTAAGCTCAATGACGAACGCAGTATTTTCAGAAGCGCTGAAGGAAGCGTCTTTTATGGGACTTATCGTATTTATTTTTTCAAGCCTTTACGGTAACAGATGCGGTGCGGCGTTTGCAAATAAGCATTGCCGCGAAGGCGAAGATAATCCTTACTTCTATCGAATTATGATGCAAGCGGGAACTGTGGCGGTTATGTGCCCGTCAATGAGCCTTGTTGCTTCGATATTATTCAGTGTTATAGCCGGCGGAGAGCCTGTTTATAATCTTCCTGCCATATGGGTAGGCACTGTAATCAAGAATTTTCCTATGGCTTTCTTTTGGAATATGTTCGCCGCGGCTCCGCTGACAAGAGCTGTTTTCTCAATCTTATTCAAGGAAAGAAAAAAATAAAAAAAGTTAAGCTAAAAAAATGCAGACAGGAAAATCTGTCTGCGTTTTTGCTTTTATGTCAGTAGCCTAAGCTTTCATTTACAATAATTATTTTAATTCTGTCTTTATGCCTTTGCTTTGCGGACACAACATAGTTACAGCAAATTCTCGTATCACCGCCGCAGCCTGAGCAAAGCTCCGACGACTGATTTTTTAGAGAAATGCACTCTCCGCTGACTCTGCAGGGGGTGTCGATTTCAAGTCTGTTTGTATTTTTCGGTGCGGCAATACATTTAACCCTTTTAACCGCATCATCAATATTTTTTACAAGCTTATTAATGCCTACTACCATAATTACCTGTTTTGGACCATATACTATACAGGCAACTCTGTTTGAATTGCCGTCAACATTATAAAGCTCACCGTTTTCGGTTACGGCATTTGACGAGCAAAAATAGGTATCGCATCCAAAGGCTTTAATATAAGCCTGACGAAGCTCCTCACCCTCAAGGCCGCTTCGGTCGATAAAATTATAATCTCCGTTTTTTATTAAATCAAATATTCCCGTTTCCTTAAGGGATTCGCTTCCGCCGTTTGAAACACTTTCGCCCTTATTAATCAGTGATTTAACTAATGGCAAAACCTCCTCCTTTGTTTCAACAAAATATGGCTTAAAGCCGTTTTTCTCAAGGTTTTTAATGGTTTTTTCAATATTCATAATTATTCCTCCCTGTTCCAATATTTTCTGTCCAGCGAACGATACTGCAACGCCTCGGAAATATGCTCAATTTCTATATTTTCGCTTTCCTCCAAATCGGCAATGGTTCTTGCAATACGCAAAATTTTATCGTAGGCTCTTGCGGAAAGTCCGAGATTTTCAAAGCTGTCTTTAAGCAGGGCGTTTGCATCATCGGTAAGCAAACAGTATTCCTTTGTCATCTTAGCGGTCATTTTTGCGTTACAGCTTACTCCTGTTCCCTCGAAGCGTTTTAGCTGAACAGCTCTTGCTTTATCAACACGCCGCTTAATCTGTGCGCTTGTTTCCTCCGCCGCTTTGCAGGAAAGCTGTTCATACTCCACGGGAGCCACCTCTATATGAATATCAATCCTATCGAGTATAGGACCTGAAACCTTATCCATATACCTCTTTTTTGCCGCAGGGGTGCAGGTACATTCTTTAGTAGGGTGACCGTAAAAGCCGCAGGGACAGGGGTTCATTGCCGCAACGAGCATTACATTTGAAGGATAGGTATAGGATCCTGCCGTTCTTGCAATGCTGACTATTCCGTCCTCTAACGGCTGACGCATTGATTCCTTTGCTCTTCGGTCGAATTCGGGAAACTCGTCCATAAAAATAACGCCGTTATGGGCAAGACTGATTTCTCCCGGTCGAGGATTTGCTCCTCCGCCTGTTAATGCCTGTGCCGACACGGTATGATGAGGCGAGCGGAAAGGACGGCGGCTTATTATAGCGGTGCCCTTGGGAATGGCTCCCGCAATTGAATACACCTTTGTGGTTTCCAGCTTTTCTTCAAAGCTCATTTCCGGCAGTATTGTGGGCAATCTTTTCGCAAGCATAGACTTACCTGCTCCGGGAGGACCTACCATAATGCAGTTATGACCTCCTGCCGCGGCAATTTCAAGAGCGCGCTTTGCCTCTGCCTGACCCTTAACATCCGAAAAATCAACACTATATACTGCCTCGTTATCTATAATGTGCGGCTCATAGCAGGGAGCAACTCTTTCCTCGCCTGACAAATGGCGCATAACCTGATAAACATTTTGAACCGGAAGAACGCATATTCCATCAAGCACACTGCCCTCCAGCCTGTTGTCGTAAGGGATAAACACATTTTCTATTCCCTTTTTCTTTGCAAGAAGAAGCATAGGCAAAATGCCTGCAACTGCTCTTATTTCACCGTCAAGAGAAAGCTCGCCAACAAAAGCAAAGCTATCTATATCGCCCTTAAGCTGACCGCAGGCCTTTAGTATTGAAATAAACACAGGCAGGTCATAAAGGGCACCCTCTTTTTTTACATCGGCAGGAGCAATATTTACGGTTATTCTTGAAACAGGAAAATTCAAATGACAATTTTTTATTGAGGCGCGGACTCTTTCACGGCTTTCCTTAACGCTGGCGTCAGGCAAGCCCACAATATCAAAGCGCGGCAGACCCTGACTTATATCGCTTTCAACCGTAACCTCGAATGCCTCAAGTCCGAGAATACCCAGGCTTTTTACTTTTGCAAACATTTTCATCACCCTGTTAATTATAACAATTAACAAGCCTGTTGACAATAGATTTTATTCGGTTTAAAATATAAACATAAAAATAATAAGGATGTGTTTCTATGGATATTAATGCACTTTACAGTCAGTGGCTTGAAAAGGCCGACGCAGACCCTGACCTTAAAGCAGAGCTTTTATCAATTAAGGGTAACGATGACGAAATACTTGACAGATTTTACAGAAGCCTTGAATTCGGAACTGCAGGTCTTCGCGGGGTAATCGGTGCAGGCACAAACAGAATGAACTACTATACAGTTTGCCGCGCAACACAGGGACTTGCGGATTTTCTTAACGCTCATTTTGAAGGGCCCTCAATAGCTATCGGCTACGACTCTCGTATAAAATCGGACTATTTTTCAAGGGAAGCGGCAAAGGTCCTCGCCGCCAACGGAATAAAGGTTTACCTTTTCAGCGAGCTTCAGCCTACTCCCTGCCTTTCCTTTGCAATCAGACACTTTAAAACCTCAAGCGGTATTATTCTTACTGCTTCTCATAACCCTGCAAAGTACAACGGCTACAAGTGCTACAACTCAAACGGCTACCAAATGACCGACGAGGAAGCGGCTGAAACCTACTCTTATATCCAAAAGGTAGATTATTTTACAGGCATAAAAACAACGGATTTTGATAAGGCAGTAAGCGACGGACTTATTGAGTATATGGGCGACGAGGTAATTGACGCCTTTCTTGATGAGGTGCAAAAGCAATGCGTTAATCCGGACATTTGCAAAAAATCAGGTCTTAAGGTCATTTACACTCCCCTTAACGGAACAGGCAACAAGCCGGTAAGAAAAATCCTTTCAAGAATAGGCATCAGCAACGTTCATATTGTTAAGGAGCAGGAGCTTCCCGACGGAAGCTTCCCCACCTGTCCTTTCCCGAATCCCGAAATTCAGCAGGCATTTGACCTTGCACTTAAGTACGCAGAGAAAATCAAGCCCGACCTGCTTCTTGCAACCGATCCCGACTGCGACCGAGTAGGCATTGCCGTGCCGGACTCAAGGGGCGGCTACAAGCTTATGAGCGGCAACGAGGTAGGAGCAATGCTTCTTAACTATCTGCTTTCTCAAAAGAAAGAAAAGGGCACCCTCTCCGAAAAAAGCATTGCGGTTAAATCCTTTGTTTCAACTGATTTGGCAGAGGTTATTGCAAAGAAATACAACTGCACCTTTAAAAATCTTTTAACCGGCTTCAAATACATCGGTGAGCTTATCACTCAGCTTGAGGCAAAGGGCGAGGCAGACGCATTTGTTATGGGCTTTGAGGAGTCCTACGGCTATCTTGCAGGCACACACGCAAGGGATAAGGACTGTCTCTTATACACATCTCCGAGACCACGAGACTAGGCATCATCACGTA
>CALYNN010000136.1 GCA_945221685.1 uncultured Clostridia bacterium
TAAAAGAGCCATCTTTCATACAGCCTGGGTGAGGATATGCAGCATGGGCCGGAGGTTTACGGTATGACTGTTGAAGAAGCCGTAAGCGTATTAAAGGAGGCAGGCTTTGAGGTTCAGGTTGTTGAAGCGGAAAATTCCGACGGCTTAGTAGCATCAAGCAGTATTATCGCAGGCGAGGAATGTAGGTACGGTAGTGAAATAACCGTTTACACAGGCAGTGTGAATACTCCGCCTGAAACCGAGCCAAGTACAACAGCCGATACCTCACAGTCGGAAACGACGGAAAACACTACCGAACCTACATCGGAGGCCCAATAAATATAAGACACTTGTTCGACAAATCAAAACTTTTTTCTAATTGTTAGGATATTTCTTGCTAAAATACTTGACTTTTTATTCTATTTTGTATATAATCGTCCACAGATATTTGAGGAAAGTATCAAATACCCCCAAGTGTTGGAGGGGAGGGAATAAAATGAGCCAGGTAAAAGTTAAGGAAAATGAATCTCTTGACAGCGCACTCAGAAGATTTAAGCGCCAGACTTCTCGTGACGGTATTATCCAGGAGGTCCGCAAAAGAGAGCATTACGAAAAGCCTTCGGTAGCTCGCAAGAAGAAGAGCGAGGCCGCTCGTAAAAGAAAGTATAAATAAGCATTTTATCCGTTGGCATTTGCCGACGGATTTTTTTCTTTTTTATTGACTTAACGGTTGTTTTAGATTATTATATCCTTGGTGAAGCGAAATGAAAAAAATACTTGTTTTAAACGGTCCCAATCTTAATATGACCGGAATAAGAAAAAAGAATGTTTACGGCGGTGAAACCCTTAAGCAGATTAACGACGAGCTTAAGCTTTACGGCAAGGCAAACGGAGCAAAGGTTACCTTTTTTCAATCTAATCACGAGGGTGACCTTATAGATGTAATCCACGAAAGCAAGGATGAATTCGACGGCGTTGTAATCAACGCAGGTGCATATACCCACTATTCCTACGCTATTCGCGATGCTATTGAGGCGGTAAATGAGTTTACTCCCTTTGTTGAGGTGCATATGTCGGATATCCATAAACGAGAGGATTTTCGCAAAATTTCCGTTATTACAGATGTGTGTGTAAAGCAAATTTGCGGCTACGGAAAAGATAGCTATAAAATGGGTATTGATTTATTGCTTGAAATAATATAAAATATGTATAATAAATAAGATTATTATTTTCTTGGAGGTTAAAAATATGGTATCAGCAGGAGATTTCAGAAACGGTGTAACATTTGAGGAGGACGGCAATGTTTTACAGGTTATCGAATTTCAGCATGTAAAGCCGGGCAAGGGCGCAGCCTTTGTAAGAACAAAAACAAAGAATGTTATTACCGGTGCAGTTACTGAAAAGAGCTATAACCCGTCGGCAAAATTTCCTACAGCTTTTATTGAAAGAAAGGAAATGGCTTATTCATATAACGATGACGGTCTGTATTATTTTATGGATAACGAAACCTTTGAGATGGTACCCGTATCCGAAGCAGACCTTTCCGATAACTTTAAGTTTGTTAAGGAAAACGAAATCTGCCGTATTCTTTCATACAAGGGCAAGGTGTTCGGCGTTGAGCCGCCAACCTTCGTAACACTTGAGGTTACCGAAACAGAGCCGGGCTTAAAGGGCAACACAGCTACAAACACTCTTAAACCCGCAAAGGTTGAAACAGGCGCAGAAATCAGAGTTCCTCTTTTCATTAACGAGGGCGATATGATTAGAATTGACACAAGAACCTGCGAGTATATGGAAAGAGCATAAGAGCATACTATATAATATTAAGGAGTTTTATCTATGGAAACAAAGGAAAGCTTAGGCTATCTTAAGGGACTGCTTGACGGTCTTGATTTAGACGAAGGCAAAAAGGAAACAAAGGCTATCAGAGCTATTGTAGATGTGCTTAACAATATTGTTGAGGATATTGACGATATGACAGAGGGTGTTGAACTTCTTGCTCAGCAGCTTGACGCAGTAGACGAGGATCTTGCAGATGTTGAGGATTACCTTCTTGACGAGGACGAGGATGATTTCGACTGCGATTGCTGTGACTGCGACGACGAGTATGAGGAGTTTGAGCTTGAATGTCCCTACTGCGGCGAAGCATTTACTGTTGACGAGGATACAGTTCTTGAGGGTTCAACAAACTGCCCTAATTGCGGCGAGCTTCTTGAGCTTGAGGTTGAGCTTGACGATGATTGCGACTGCGAGGACTGCGACTGCGAGGAATAATCATTTCCTTAAGAGAGGTAAATATTAAAATGAAAAAAATATTTGTGCTTTTGTTAACAGCAGTTGTTGTTTGTGCAGCATTTGTCGGTTGCTCAAAATCCGGTGGTGACGAAGGCGAGGGTAACACTGTTTCAACAACAAAGCCTATCGTAACCGAGGATGCGAAAATCAAAGAAAGCGATGCTCTTGATTTTATTAAGAATGCTTATACTACCGAAGAGCTTGGACTTGATAAAACCGATAAAAACTATCAGTTTATGATTGCCTCAAACGGTGTAGAGATAGATGGCAAAAACTATGTTAAGGTTGTTGCCAATGTTCCCGTGCAAAACGATACAACCTCTGCCGACGGCAAGGTAACCTATTCAATGGAAACCCTGGGCGAATACTATATTTCCTTCGACGGCAAAACCGTACTCATTAAGGATATGAAAACAAATGAGTACAGCGAGCTTGAAAACAAATACGAGGAATATAAAGAAAAAGGCGAAACAACTGCTAAAGTCGAGAGTAAAGAAACCGAAAGTAAAAAAGATAAATAATCAGCAAACAAGCCGCGGGAATTACTCACGGCTTGTTTTATTCAAAAATTAAAACGATTAAATTGACAATGTAGAAAACAAAATATTGACTATTTGTTGTTTTAGTGTTATTATATTTGCGATAAGAAAAAGCGAGGAACGGGCGAGTAATTTTTGCATACTGTTTCAGAGAGCTGCCGTTAGCTGCAAGGCAGTACAGTGCAAAAACGAAAAACACCCGTGAGTCCCGAAAGAAAGCGTTGCGCAATTAGACTCGGGCGTGTGGGAGCGTTAATCCCTTTGAGTGAGTTGACTAAGCTGTCAACTAATTTAGGTGGTACCACGGAAGCAGTCTTTCGTCCTATTGGACTTAAGACTGCTGTTTTTATTTTTACAGATTTTATACCAAAGGAGAATGGATATGGAATTTTCAACGCAATACAGAACAAAGTCGATGGATAAATTCAGCGAGGAAGATATCGGCAGTACCGTTAAGGTTGCAGGATGGGTAGAAAATATCCGCGACCACGGCGGCGTTTCCTTTATTGATTTAAGAGATATGTACGGCGTTATGCAGATTGTTATGCGTAATACAAGTCTGCTTGACGGCATCTCAAAGGAGGATTGCCTTTCAATCGAGGGCTTGGTTGAAAAGCGTGACGAGGATACCGTTAACCCTAAAATTGCAACGGGTACAATAGAAATTGAGGCTCACAGTGTAACAACCTTGGGCAAGGTTCGTCAGCCGCTTCCCTTTGAAATTCAAACCTCAAAGGAAACAAGAGAGGACAAAAGACTTCAGTACCGCTTTCTTGATTTAAGAAATCAAAAGGTTAAGGATAATATGATTTTCAGAAGCAAGGTTATTTCCTATCTTCGTCAGGTTATGACCGAAATGGGCTTTTTGGAAATACAGACTCCTATCCTCTGTGCCTCCTCACCTGAGGGCGCAAGGGACTATGTTGTTCCCAGCCGTGTTCACAAGGGCAAGTTCTACGCATTGCCACAGGCTCCTCAGCAGTATAAGCAGCTTCTTATGGTTTCCGGCGTTGATAAGTATTTTCAGGTTGCGCCCTGCTTCCGTGATGAAGACGCAAGGGCAGACCGTTCTCCCGGCGAGTTTTATCAGCTTGACTTTGAAATGAGCTTTGCAACACAGGAGGATGTTTTCAGGGTAGGCGAGGAGGTCCTTACAAAGACCTTCAAAAAGTTTGCACCAAATGGCTATGCAGTTACAGAGGCACCTTACCCTGTAATCAGCTACAAGGAGTCAATGCTTAAGTACGGCACGGATAAGCCGGATTTAAGAAATCCACTTGAAATTATAGACGTTACGGACTTTTTCCAGCGTTGCACCTTTAAGCCGTTCCACGGTCAGACGGTAAGAGCAATTAAGCTTCACGCAGAAATATCAAAGGGCAAGCACGAAAAGCTTCTTAAGTTTGCACAGTCTATCGGTATGGGCGGCTTAGGCTATCTGCTTGTTCAGGAGGATAAGTCGTATAAAGGACCTATCGATAAGTTTATTCCCGACGATATGAAGGCAGAGCTTGCCGATATTGCCTCCCTTGAAATCGGCGACACAATCTTCTTTATTGCCGATACACAGGCAAATGCCGAAAGCTATGCAGGTCAAATCAGAACAAAGCTGGGTGAAATGTTTGACCTTATAGAAAAGAACGCATATCGCTTCTGCTTTATAAACGATTTCCCGATGTATGAATATAAGGAGGAGGAAAAGAAAATCGGCTTTACTCATAATCCGTTTTCAATGCCTCAGGGCGGACTCGAAGCTCTTGAAGCAAAGGAGCCCCTTGATATTCTTGCATATCAGTACGATATTGTGTGCAACGGTGTTGAGCTTTCATCGGGTGCAGTTCGTAACCACGATATAGATATTATG
>CALYNN010000137.1 GCA_945221685.1 uncultured Clostridia bacterium
GGGAAAAGCCACGCCAAATTGAATTTGCAAGGCTTAATCTTAACTACACCCTTACCTCAAAGCGCAAGTGCCTAAAGCTTGTGCAGGACGGCATTGTTGATGGCTGGGATGATCCCCGTATGGCAACAATAAGCGGTATGAGAAGGCGCGGCTATCCTGCCGAGGCTATCCGTGATTTTTGCGACAGAATAGGCGTTTCAAAGGCATATAGCGTTGTTGATTTTGCTTTGCTTGAGGCGTGTGTAAGAGATAATTTAGGTGCAAATTCTCCAAGAGCAATGGCAGTTGTTGAGCCGCTGAAGCTTGTTATTGATAATTATCCCGATGATAAGATTGAGGAAATTCAGTGCGAGTATCACCCCGACCATGATGAATACGGTTCAAGAACAATGCCGTTTTCAAAAGAGCTTTGGATTGAGAAAAACGACTTTATGATTGAGCCAATAAAGAAATACCGTCGTTTGTTTGTGGGTAACGAGGTAAGACTTTACAAGGCATATTTTGTTACCTGCACAGGCTATGACCTTGATGAAAACGGCGAGGTTTGCTGCGTTCACTGCACATATGACCCTGCTACTCTCGGCGGAGACGCTCCCGACGGCAGAAAGGTTAAGGGTACTATTCATTGGGTATCCGCCGCAGACTGCGTTCCTGCAAAGCTCCGCCTTTACGATAGGCTGTTTGATGTTGAAAACCCCAGCGATGAGGAGGGCGTAAGCTCCTTTGAGGACAACCTTAATCCGCAATCCCTTGTTGAAGCCGACGGCTTTGTTGAAAAGGCAGTAGGCTCCTGTGAGGTTGGCAAAAAATATCAGTTTATGCGAAACGGCTATTTCTGCAAGGATAAGGATTCAACAGAGGAAATGCCTGTTTTCAACAGAACAGTTGCCCTGCGTGACGGCTTTAAAATTAAAAAATAGGGTAACGGCTTTTAGCATTTAAGATATAGAACAGAATCAGGTGAATTAATTGAGTATAAGAAACGACATAAAAAATATTGCGATTATCGCCCATGTTGACCACGGCAAAACTACCCTTGTTGACGAAATGCTTCATCAAAGCGGCATTTTTCGTGATAACGAGGAGGTTGCCGAAAGGGTTATGGATTCCAACGATTTGGAAAGAGAGCGCGGAATCACAATTCTTTCAAAGAACACATCTATTCATTATAAGGACACAAAAATTAATATTGTTGATACTCCCGGTCACGCGGATTTCGGCGGCGAGGTTGAGCGTATTCTTACTATGGTTGACGGCGTTTTACTGCTTGTTGACGCCTTTGAGGGATGTATGCCGCAAACAAGGTTTGTACTTAAAAAGGCTCTCGGCCTACATAAAAAGCCATTGGTGGTTGTTAATAAGGTTGACCGCGAGGGCGCAAGACCCGAGGAGGTTGTTGACGAGGTTCTCGACCTGTTTATTGAGTTGGGCGCCGATGATGAGCAAATAGAATTTCCCGTGGTGTATGCCTCGGCAAGAGAGGGCTATTCAAGCCTTGATCCAAATGCCCGAAGCGGTGATATGCGTCCGTTGCTTGATGCAATTCTTGAGCACATTCCGTCACCGGAGGGTGATATTAACGGCCCGGCGCAAATTCTTTTCAGCTCGCTTGAATATGATGATTATGTTGGAAGAATAGGCGTTGGCAGAGTTGAAAGAGGCACCGTTAAGGTAAATACTCCTTATGTTCTCTGCAAGCAGGACGGCACTCAGGAAAATGTTAAATTCTCAAAAATATATCAGTTTGAAGGCTTAAAGAGAGTCGATACTCCCTCGGCAAGCTTTGGTGATTTGGTGTGCGTTGCAGGAATAAGCGATTTGAATATCGGAGAAACAGCCTGTGACCCCGAGCATATTGAGCCGCTTCCGTTTGTTAAAATCGACGAGCCTACTATCTCTATGAATTTTATTGTAAATGACTCTCCCTTTGCAGGCAGAGAGGGCAAGTATGTTACCTCAAGAAATCTGCGCGACAGACTGTTTAAAGAGGTTGAAACAAATGTATCTATGAGAGTTGAGGAAACAGACTCAATGGATACCTTTAAGGTTTCCGGCAGAGGAGAGCTTCATCTTTCAATTCTTATTGAAACAATGCGCCGCGAAAATTATGAGTTTCAGGTTTCCCGTCCGCAGGTTATTTTAAAAAAAGGCGACAGAGGTCAGATTACCGAGCCAATGGAGCTTGCTATTATTGAGGTACCCGAGGAGTATGTAGGCTCCGTAATGGAAAAGCTTTGCTCCCGCAAGGGCGAAATAGAAAATATGGATACCCGTTCAACAGGTATGACTCATCTTGAAATAAAAATTCCCTCAAGGGGACTTATCGGCTACCGCAGTGAATTCCTAACCGATACAAACGGCAACGGAATAATGAATCAGCTTTTTGCAGGCTATGAGGATTATAAGGGCGATATAGAAACACGAAGCCGCGGCTCAATAGTTGCTCACGAAACAGGTACCACCACAGGCTACGGTCTTTGGAACACCCAGGACAGAGGCAAGCTTTTCCTCGGCCCCGGCGTTGAGGTTTACGAGGGTATGATTGTTGGCGAGTGCGCAAAGGACGAGGATATTGTTTGCAATGTCTGCAAGAAAAAGCATGTAACAAATACCCGTGCCAGCGGCAGTGACGAGGCGCTGAAGCTTGTGCCGCCCACCACGCTTTCTCTTGAGCAGAGTATGGAGTTTCTTGCTGACGACGAGCTGCTTGAAGTAACTCCAAAGTCAATCAGACTTAGAAAAACAATTCTTGATAAATCCCTGCGCCTAAAGGCAGAAAGCAGAAAAAAATAATTGATTTAATTTAGCTTAATATTAATTCAAAGGGGGTGTGATTATATGAGTAACGGCTTATATTTTCACATCCCTTTTTGTCGCTCAAAATGCCCATATTGTGATTTTTACAGTGTGAAATACGAAAAGGAGCTTGCCGAAAAATATACAGACAGGCTGATTGACGAAATGAAAAAATACAGCGGCTCCTTTGATACAGTCTATTTCGGAGGAGGTACGCCGAGTATTCTTGAGCCCGAGCTTATCGGCAAAATATTATCTGCCTCAAGGGAGCATCTTGATATTGACCGAAATGCCGAAATTACGATTGAATGTAATCCCTCAAAAAATCTTGAAGGGGATTTTGAAAAATACGCCGACTACGGCATAAACAGAGTAAGCATCGGTATGCAAAGCGCACGGAATAAGGAACGCTTTGCTCTCGGCAGGTCGGCAGGTCAGGCTCAGGTGGCAAAGGCGGTGGCAGACGCAAAAAAAGCAGGCATAACAAACATAAGCCTTGATATTATGCTGGGCACACCCTACCAAACCCTTGACAGCCTTGACGAAACCTTTGAATTTACCGACAAAATGAATGTTACCCACATCAGCGCATATATGCTAAAAATCGAGGAGGGCACAAAATTTTTTGAAATGAAGGACAGGCTTGCCCTGCCCGACGAGGATACGGTGTGCGAAATGTATCTTAAAACCGTTCAAAGCCTTAAATCCCTTGGCTTTAATCAGTACGAAATAAGCAATTTCTCAAAGCCCGGCTTTGAAAGCCGCCATAACCTTAAGTATTGGCTTCTTGAGGAATATTTGGGAATAGGCGCGTCGGCTCATTCCTTTTGGCAGGGAAAAAGATTTTTTTACGACAGTGATTTTAATCCTGTCAGCGACGGCGACGGCGGCAGTAACGAGGAAAGAATAATGCTTGGTCTAAGGCTTAACAGGGGAATAAGCAAGGACTTGGTAAAAAAGGATTATTCCCCATTTGTTAAAATGGGATTGCTTTGGGAAGCAGATAATAATATAGGCTTGACTGTAAAGGGTATGCTTTTGTCAAACACCGTTATAGGCGCCTTGATATAATTTAAAAAAATATAATAGAATGCTTCCTTTTGGTAAAATTATTACTAAAAGGAGGTTTTTATTTTGCAGGAAAAATTCAGTCTTACACCGCAAATGCAGGAATATTTTGACTCTCTGCCAAAGGCTGTTCAGGAGTCAATAGTGCAAAGCGGCGCAAAAGCAAATTCGCTTGATGAGCTTAAGGCCATCGCCGAGGGATTTACGGGAAATGCCCAAGGATAAGCAAACGGTAAACAGCCTTAATAATTATGACGCCGATGTGCATATGAATAAGCACAAAAAAAGCTATAAGGAAAAGTATCAGCTTGACCCAAGGCTGACTAATAGGTATTCCGCCTGGGCAAGTAATCCCACCGTTCAGCCTGATGAAAAAACAGAAATGGGCGTGCCTGTTCCAAGTCAGCTTAATACGGAATTTTCAAAGGAATACGAAGAAGAAAATCAGCTATAAAAAGCCGCAGAACATTATTGTTCTGCGGCGGAGGCTGTCGATAAAGTGGTTTGAACCACGCCGAAAAAATTAATAGGTTATTGCTCGTAGTAATTGTTGTTTTTGGCATTGAGTCAAATGGCAACGACCGAGCAACATTAAAATAGGCTTGGACATCGAATCCAAGCCTATTTTGGCGTTTTTAATGCCTTTAGGCAGGTTTGCTTGAAGAGCAAACCAAACAACCACCCGCTA
>CALYNN010000138.1 GCA_945221685.1 uncultured Clostridia bacterium
CAGCTCCTCACCATCAAATTATTTTTCCATAATCTCTTCGTCGGGTTAAGCAACTGCCTCGGCAAAAACTGCCTTAACCGCTTCAAATCTCGCAGAGTCATCGTGAGCCGCGTCAACAGCCTTTCTTGCTCCGGACTCGTAGCTATACGCCTTATCGTCAATCATATTGTAGTAAGCCGCAACCTTGCCGCCGGAAATAATCGGAACAACAACAGGGCAAACCTGCGTGCCGAATTTGGCAACAATTACGTTGAAGCTCTTGTAGTAATCGGCTCTTTCATCGTCCATCTTTGTAACGGCAAAAATTCTTGCAAGGCCGCGGGAGCCTGCGTTTTTAAAGGCTTTTTCGGCACCTACCGCAAGTCCCGAACGGGCGGACACAACGATTACGGCAGTATCTGCGGCACGGATGCCCTCTGCGGCGCCCATTGCAAAATCAAACAGACCCGGTGTATCAATAATATTTACTGCTTTGCCCTTATATTCGGTAGAAGCAACAGCACTGTTAATACTGATTTTTCTTTTCTTTTCTTCAGCGTCATAATCGGTAACGGTATTACCGTCGGCAGTTTTGCCCATACGCTCTGTTGCGCCTGCGGCATTAAGCAATGCCTCGCAAAGTGTGGTTTTACCCTTTGAGGCGTGACCTACAAGGGTTATATTTCTAATGTTTTCTGATTTAATACTCATAAAAAGTCCCTTCTTTGTATGTTCTTTGTGCATATTGTATAATAATTTTTAACATTAGTCAACACTTTCGTTATAATTTTAACAATTATGCAATAACTTTATTAAATTTAAAAGGCAGAGAACACCCCTGCCTTAATAATTTTATGTAATTTTTTCATCCGTTATGCCTGCCAAGCTACTAAGCAATCGGCAAAAGCCGTGAATCTCAGGCTTTATATGACCTAAGCTTCACGGCTTTTTACTGTCCTTTAATTCGTTTCAACGCATTCTTTTCAAGGCGGGAGACTTGGGCTTGGGAAATGCCCACCTCCTTTGCCACCTCCATTTGAGTTTTTCCCTGCATAAAGCGAAGATACATTATATTTCGCTCACGGTCATCAAGCTTTTTGATTTCGTCCTTTATCATTATTTCGTCTATCCAATCGGAGTCGGTATTGCTGTCGCCCACCTGGTCCATAACATAGATTGTATCGCCACCGTCACTGTAAACAGGCTCATAAAGGCTGACAGGGTCAACAATTGCCTCAAGAGCAAGGACAACATCGCTTTTCTTCATATCAAGCTCCTTGGCAATTTGCTCAACAGTCGGCTCCTTGCCGTACTCATTTGTGAGCCTTTCCTTAACCTGCATTGCCTTGTATGCCGTGTCACGCATTGAGCGTGAAACCCTGACAGCGTTATCGTCACGCAAATATCTTCTGATTTCACCGATACACATGGGCACTGCATAGGTGGAAAATTTTACATCTAAATCCAAATTAAAGTTATCTATTGCTTTAATAAGACCGATTACGCCAACCTGAAAAAGATCGTCCATATTTTCTCCTCTGCCGGAAAACCTTTGTACCACCGACAACACAAGCCTGAGATTGCCGTTTATAAGCTCCTCTCTTGCTTTTTTATCACCGTTATGAGCCTTACGAAGCAGCTCTGTTTTTTCGCTCTCCTTAAGCACCTTAAGACTGCTTGTATTAATTCCGCAAATTTCTACCTTATTATACTGCACGCAAACCATCCTTTTTTAGTATGTAATGCAGAAATTGCGTCCGTTTATATTATGAACCGAAAGGGCAGGGTTTATAATAACAAAAATTATACATAGATGAAATTTTGACCGATTGACAATTAGGGCAGTTAATAATATAATTAATATGTATTACTAATTATAAGGAGACGAAAAAAATGAAAAAGTTTTGCAGGTCAATTATTTGCTTATTGCTTTCGGCTATGATAGTTTTTTCAGGCGCGTCTGCCGCATTTGCAAAAAGCAGTGTAACACCGGTTATTGTGGTTCACGGTATGGGCGGCTCCCCGTTATACCTTAATCCCGACACGGAAGACGAGCAACTATTGGGAAATATTGATATCAGCATGTTTTTCGGTGTTTACAATAATCTTTTAAAAAAGGTATTGTCGGCAACGGCAGGAAACCCTGTTGATGCAGAGGATTTACTTGATGAAATTGCAGATTATATGAAGGAATACTCGGCTCTTGCCTGCGATAAAAACGGTAATTCCGTTGAAGATGTTAAAATTAAAAATTATTTTGAAGACAGTTATATTAACCACAAGGATTATTTAGAAAGAGGAAGCAAGTCCGAGCCGGCTTTATCCCAGAGCATATGCAAGCAGATTGGCGCAGAAAATGTTTTTGCCTTCAATTATGACTGGAGGCTTGACGCCTGCGAGAATGCAGAAAAGCTCAATAAATTTATTGACAGCGTAAAGGAGCAAACAGGAAAAAGCAAGGTAACCCTTGTTAGCTGCTCCGAGGGAACAGTAGTTGTTTCTGCATACATTGACGCACACAAAAACAAAAACGATATTAAAAAGACCGTATTCGTTAACGGTGCGCTTTACGGTGTCAGCGCAACAAATCTTCTTGGTCAGGATATTTTAATAGACAAGGATGTGCTTCTTGATTACATTTACAATATTACACACACCTTAAACAGCACTGATACTGATATTGAGCTGAAGAAGCTTTCGTTTTTGTCATATACAATGAGTGATTCTGTTGGAAATCTTTGTGACCTTCTTAACGAAATCATTAAAACACCGTCACTTAAAAAGAAGCTTTACAACGAAATTCTTAAGCCTGTTTTCGGTCAAATGCCGATTATGTGGGAGTTTATTCCTTACAACGGTTTTGATACGGCAGTATCTAAAATGACAAAGATAGGCTTTCTTGAAAAGAACAGCGGACTCTACAAAAAGATTAAAAAGTACCACGGCGTTCAGGGCAGACTTAAGAGCAATCTTAAGGAGCTGAAAAGCAAGGGTGTTGAGGTTGCCATTATAGCAAACTACGGCATACCCTCTATTCCTGCAACATCGCAGTATAACAATCAGGCTGATATTCTTATTGATACAAAATATGCTTCTGTGGGCGCAACTGTTGCAGATTTCGGTGATACCCTTAACGCAAAGGGCAAGTATGTTTCTGCCGACAGGGTAATAGACGCTTCAAGCTGTGTTTTACCCGACAACACCTGGTTTATTAAGGGTATTCAGCATATGCAGTTTCTTGCCGGAGCAGAGGCAACGGAATTTGTTGCTACTCTTGCTACAACAGATGTTAAGCTGAATATAAGCAGTATTGAAAAGAAAACCGGTGTAGGTCAGTTTATCGGAACAGATGCTCAGCAAAATATTATTTCCGTAACGGAAACAGGGGTTTCCTCTCAACGAATTGTTAACGAGTCCTCCTCAAACGCCGAAAGCAGTGAGATAAAATCTCCCCTTACAGGCGCTTCGGGTGCAACAGGTATTGCCCTTGCTTCAGCATTACTGACCGCCGCATTGGCAACTGTTGTTATCAGAAAAAAGGTTAAATAGTCTATCGTGCTATAGAGTATTTCAGACCACTCTGTTAAAGTATAAAGCACGGCGAAGAGTTAATCTCTTTGCCGTGCTTTTTTATTTATTCAGTTCATAATATACATTTGAAACACTGCCTCCGCCGTTAACAAATATATCGAAAACCGCATATTCATCTGCGGTTAGGCTTTTCCTATCCGTCTTTACACATTGTCCGTTTTTAACAAGATAGCTTTTGCCTTCATCAATATTTATACCGTCTCTCTTTTCAATATATAAATTCACCAAAAGGCCTGCGCCCGTTCTTCGTACATCATCGGGAATTACAGAATTAAAATCCACCGCAGAAGCAAAGGGAATAAAATCCGAAAGCTTAATGGTATTATTTGAGCTTCTTTTATATCTCTTATATTCGCCGATAAATATTTTCATTCTGCCGATTTCTTTGTCGTCACCGATAATGCTCACATAAAAGGTTCTACCGTTTTCCTTTGTATAGCCTTCAAAATACAGGCATTCGGCTTTTCCGTCGCTTACAACAAGATTAAAAGCTCCGTCTAAATCAACAAGAAAATCTCCCTTTGCCGAGTTTAAAGAAGTAATATAGCTGTTTACCTCGCTTAAAACACTTGCCACGCTTTTGTCGTAGCAGTAAAATTCGTGGTGCTTAACATCGCGGCTTTGCTTAAAAAGAGATATTCCCTGCCAAGAACCAAGGGCGATTACTATTACAAGCAATACTGCAATAACAGACAAAAATTTCTTTTTGCTCCTTTTATTTTCCTTTAAAGAATTTATGGTATTGCTTTCGCTTTTTTCAACAATTTCTTCCTTTGGTATTTTTTCTCCGCAAATAAGCTCGCTTACAGTAATGCCGAGAGCCTTTGCAATAGCTTCAAGCAATTCTATGTCGGGATAATTTTTACCTGTTTCCCATCGGGATACTGCCTTATCGGTAACTCCTATTTTATCGGCAAGCTCTCTTTGCGTTCAGCCTAACTCCCTGCGTCCCCGTGCGATAAAT
>CALYNN010000139.1 GCA_945221685.1 uncultured Clostridia bacterium
TGCCAACTCTATACTGAACGGAGAGGATGTTTTAAAAACCGTAAAATCAATTATACAAAATTCCTCTGCTTGTATCATTATTTTGACATTTGATGATGTAAATGAAACGAGAGTTAGGCAAAATGTGCTTATCGAAATCGGAATGGCATTAATGATGATAGATCAGGAAAAGTGTTACTTTTTAACAGAGCGCTATCCGCTGCCTGATGATTTTCCGTCGGATTTAAGCACAATTAATCCAAATCTGTTTGACAAAAATGATTTGGAAAAAACAGCCAAAGCTGTTAGTAATACCATAATAAATGATTTGCGTTTAAAAGGAGCTTACTCCGGCGGAATCCTTTTTGACAAAAATTATCAGTATGACTATACTCGGATTTTAGATGATATTCCGTCTGAATTTACAAAGGTTGTAGATAATTCGGCATTGGACAAAATACTTGATATTTGGGAGAATAATATTAAATCATTTGATTATGTAACGGAAAGAATTATTTATTTTCTTGAAAGATTTACATTCCTGCCGAATTTTGCAATAGATGATAAGTTTTTCTCTTTCTTAAAAAATGTTAATAATCTGCTTAAGCCTACTGATTATGACAGAGATTTTTGCAAAATCAATAACATTGATGAAGCGCCCGTTAATGAAGCGTGTTCTTTTACAAGGCTTCTGATTGACTATTTAAAATGCAAATATGAGCATAACCAAAAGGGCAAAGCATCAACAAAGCAAGATAAAAGAATTCTTGCTATGAGTATGAAGTCAATAAAAAATAAAATATGTGAATTTACCGAGCTTGATTATTTTAAGGATTATAATTGGATTATTCAAATAATGGCTTATGACTATAAAGCGTTAGCCTCAACGCATATTTATGATGATGTTGATGTCGAGGATGAGATGTTGATTAATTCTTTGTATGAAGCTGTTGATGATTATAAAATGTGCTTAAATATTGTACGAAATGATAGCCTTTCAAGTGAATTGTGGAACGGTTACATATACTACAATTTGGCAAGAGTATATGAAAAATTATACCTTATAACAGGTATTGAAGAGAATTTGATTGAGATGCGCAACTGCATTGATGAAGCGTGTTATTGGAGAGGAAAGACCTTTAAAGATAATTGCTTTGACGGTGCCTTCAGCGCTGCTCTTACTTACGAATTTTTTATGCTCTACAGGTATAAATATCAAAGCGATCTGAAATATTCCGAAAACATAAATAAGGAAGAACTTATAGGATTTATTGAAGATACCAGAAGTAAGCTTAAAGACTATTGCGGAAACAGTGATTTTGCAAGACTGTATCAGTTAAACTTAGAGCTGACGGATTTGATTGAAGAAATAAAAGAAAAAATATGTTAGGCTTGCAAAATCAGTAAGAAATGTTTAGATAAATTAGAATGTTGTTTTTATTTCAAAATTACCCCTAAAATTATAAAGCTGATATTTTCAAGTAAAATATACTCGTCAAGGAAAATTTGACGAGTATTTTTTTTATGCCGTAATAAACCGGCATTAAAATGCAATTTTTTGAACAGGAGGTTTTATTTATGACAAAGGCAGAAAAATTTAAAAGCGGAAAAGGAATAAAAAGTCCAACGCGGATTCCGAATTTCATCCTCAAATTTAAGGGAAAGAGAGATTCAAAAAAAGGCCATACCGTTGCAGACGCGTATATTTCGAAGCTTATGAAAAAATGTTCGGCTTTGGAAAACAAAGAGGTTATCAGTGCTGAAGCGATCCTTTACAATGACAGAAGGGAAGGGGCGGTTATGTTGGCGACAATGGATAAAAAGCAAAAATATCTTTGCAATATTCCTGAAAAGCGCAGTGAGTCAAGTGTATCGGCTATAAGGGAAAATCGTCGCATTGTAAATCAAGTCAATGCAGCCGAAGTGTTTGTTGAAGCCGCCATTGAAAAGCTTAACACAATTAACGAAAACATTATAAATATTAATATTGTACTTAAAGAGAGAATAGATAAAACCCGTAATAAATCAAATGAAAAAATATTTTCATATATTTCGGGACTCAGAGCAGGAAAGCTTCAGGATTACGAGGCGGATTTGAATTATTGCGATGATGCCTACAGTATTTATCAAAAAGAGCATTACGAAGGTGACGATTTAATAAAAAGTGCCGTAAGGCTTAAAAATAGGGAGGATTTCAAATGAGAATCACAAAGAAAAAGCAGAGAAGAGTATCCGGTAAGAGAATAGACAAATCCGTCTTACTGTATAAGGATATTGACGCGCTGAATTACCATCCGTTTAGCTACGATAATTCACAGCAATGGGCATATTTGTTAAGTAACGGTGAGAAAATATTCCTTGACATTGTAGGCAGAACTTCTCCCGACGACTTGTGCAGCAATATGTTTGAGCCTTTTATAGACGCCAACAGTATGAATGAAAAAGCTGGCGCAAAGCAGCAATATTCAGACCATCTGCTAACAATTAATCATTGCAGAGGAATTATTTCCGGTCAGCAGACTAAAGCAAAGCTGATGAGCGATTACATAGGTTCGGATATAAAAGAGATTGTTAGCGAGCTTCGTGACTTAAACGAGCTGAAACAATTCGGAATACTTTACTAAAGGGGGATATAATTTATGACTGCATCTTCAAATACAATGAGGCTTGATTCCTATAAAACAAGGCTTTGGAGAGAACGAAAAATCAACGCTTCAGACTCGATTTTTACAAGTAAAATATTTTTAAATATTGCTACGCTTCTTTTTATTATAACAGATTCAGTATGTTTATATACCGCATTTAACTGCTTAATGACGGAAAACCCTGTTTTGCTGGTTGTAATGGTGATTGCCGCAGCGATTGTGCTTGATGTTCCTCCGGCAATAAGCGGAAGGAGGCTTAAGGCTTATTATCAACAGCTTTCCGATAAGAAAAGCGCGTTTGCATCAATAGGCTTATCAGTGCTCTCTGTTTCTTTTGTAATGATTTTTTATTTTATTATGAAGGTGCTTACAAGAGATATGGTATTTGATGCGAATTCAAATGCATCGCTTATAAACAGTGTAGCAAATACAACTCAGGGAATTACCGATTCTTCATCTGATAAAATTGTACTTTTTGCTTCGCTGTTTCAAGCGGTGTTGCCCATAGGTACTTCGTTGGCGTCTTTTCTTATGGCGTTTATATCTAACCCTCTTGGTGACAGGATTTACAGACTTAAAAAAGCAAAAATAACAGCTGAAGCAAATATGATTGATTTGCAGGTTGCAATGGCTGAAGCCGAAGCAAGGGATTCGTACTGCGAATTTCTAATTGCAAGGGAAAAGGATAATTACAACAATTTCCTTGATTCAACCAACTGCCAGAGCCTTACGGTAAAGAATGTCGCCGCGCTTGTTGTGATGGAAAAGGTTAAAAGCTCCGAAGATATTACTTCCATAACCGATTATGCCGATGAATTGAATAAGGATAATGCCATTTCGGAAGAACCCGAAAATGAAAGCCTTGACTATATACTTGAACACGATGTTTAAATCAATTATTTTAAAGGAGATTTTATTATGAAAAAATTTATATCAGTTATTGCAATAGCGCTTATAATTGTAAGCACAATGTTCGCTTTTACAGGATGTTCGGGCAATAATAGCCCTCAGACTGTTCAAAATGTGGCAATGGTCGCCGGTGTTCACAGATATTTCTCCAAGATTTCTATGAATACGCAAAGCATATATTCTGCTATATACAATGCCTGTTTGTCTTATGGCCATATATCAGTTGCGATTTCGGACGGTTTTCCCTTCCTTGCAGGAGATTACACAATAACTGCACCCGATAAGATGGTAGATAATTCCAAGAAAAAGCAGCTTGCTGAAAAAAATGCAAATCAAATTATAAATGAATGTGCTCAGGCGCAGGCTAAAACAGAGGAAATAGACACCCTGTCAGCAATTTTTAAGGCAACAGACGCGTTAAGCTCATCAACCGGAGAGAAGCTTTTACTTGTATATGATTCAGGCCTGTCAACTACAAATTTACTTGATTTTTCATCACAAAATTTAATTGATGCAGATCCTGATTTAGTAGTTGAGCAGCTTAAGAAATTAAATGCTATTCCAAATCTAAAAGGATACAAGGTGGATTGGACAGGGTTGGGTCAGACCTGCGGCGAACAAAAAGCTCTGCCGGAAAGCTATAAGCTAAAGCTTGAAAATATTTACAAAGCAATACTGATTGCGGCAGGGACCGAAGAAATAACTTTCAGAAGGGATCCTGTTTCAAATGAAGAAAATACAAATGCTCTTCCGAATTGCAGTGTTGTTACCGTGGTAGAGGATAGCTTGGATTTAGGAGAAGCATTCCCCGATGTAGTTAGGTTTAATTCCGAGAAGCTTTCGTTTGTATCCGACAGCGATGAATTTATTGACGAAGCTGCGGCATACGATACATTAAAACCCGTTGCAAAGGCACTGTGTGATGATAATGGTT
>CALYNN010000140.1 GCA_945221685.1 uncultured Clostridia bacterium
GCGGCATAAGCCTTTTTAACTCTGTCCCAGTTATTATCTCTGTCCATAGCGTAGTATCTGCCAACAACGGTAGCAACCTTGCCTACTCCGATTTCATTAAGCTTTTCTATTGCCTCGGCAACAAAATCCTTGCCGCTGGTAGGGGGTACATCTCTGCCGTCCATAATACAGTGCAGATAAACTCTGTTGAGTCCCATACGCTTTGCAAGCTCGGCGATTGCCCAAATATGAGTGTTGTGGGAGTGAACTCCGCCGTCGCTCATAAGTCCCATAAGATGAAGAGAGGTGCCGTTGTCGATAGCGTTTTGAACAGCGGTTTTAAGCGCCTCGTTTTCAAAAAAATCTCCGTCTTCAATAGACTTTGTAATTCTTGTAAGCTCCTGATAAACTATTCTGCCGGCACCGATATTGGTATGACCTACCTCGGAATTACCCATCTGACCGTCCGGCAAGCCAACATCAAGTCCCGAAGCACCTATATAGGTGTAGGGATTTTCTGCCATAATTTTGTCAAGATTTACTTTGCTTGCGGCGGCAACTGCATTTCCGTAGTCGCTGTTGTTTTTGCCGAAGCCGTCCATTATGCAAAGCACTGTCGTCTTTTTCATATTTGTATTCCCATAGCCTTTCCGACTACAAATAGTTTTCATAAAATCCCAAACGCCTTATTGTAGTCGGATAAGGCGTATAAGGGAATTAGATTAATATAATCGGATTAGTGTTATTTTTACATAATCCAACATAGATAAGCATATACAAATGGGTGGGAATTACCCCACCCGATTTTTTATTTATTTGCTTGCGGCCTTTACAATGACTGAAAAGTCCTCTGCTTTAAGAGAAGCACCGCCGATAAGACCACCGTCAACATTCTCCTTTGAAAGAAGCTCCTCTGCGTTCTTGGCGTTCATCGAACCGCCGTACTGAACAACAAAGGCGTCTGCTGCTGACTGACCGTAAAGCTCTGCGATAACCTTGCGGATGTAGCCGTTAACCTCATCTGCCTGGTCGGCAGTAGCGGTTTTGCCTGTGCCGATTGCCCATACAGGCTCGTAGGCAATAATTACATTCTTAAGCTCTTCTTCGGTTACGCCCTGAAGAGCAATCTTTGTCTGCATGCCAACAACCTCAAAGGTAACGCCCTGCTCTCTCTGCTCAAGAACCTCGCCTACGCAAAGAATAACCTTTAAGCCGCTGTCAAGAGCCGCACGAACTCTTTTGTTAACCGTTACATCGGTTTCGCCGAAGTACTGTCTTCTTTCGCTGTGACCGATAATAACATAAGGTACGCCCATTGCCTTAAGCATAGGAGCCGAAACCTCTGCGGTAAATGCACCGCTTTCTGCCCAGTGGCAGTTTTCTGCACCGATTTTAATGTTTGAGCCTTCTGCCGCGTCAAGTGCTGCCTGAAGGTCAACGAAGGGAGCGCAGATGATTACATCACAGTCAGCATCTGCAACCAATGGCTTCATTTCGTTAATGAGCGCGGTAGTCTGTGCAGGAGTGTTGTTCATTTTCCAGTTACCTGCAATAACTGCTTTTCTTAAAGCTTTGTTCATTTCAGTTTTACCTCTTTTATTTTATATTAAATAATTAGTAATCAGTCTTTGTCTGCAAGAGCGCAGATACCCGGCAAATCCTTGCCCTCAAGGAATTCAAGAGACGCACCGCCGCCTGTTGAAATGTGGCTCATCTTGTCAGCAAAGCCAAGCTTTGTAACTGCGGCAACTGAATCGCCGCCGCCGATGATTGAAATTGCGCCGCTTTCTGCAACTGCCTTTGCAACGCAGATTGTGCCTGCTGCAAAGTTCTCCCACTCTGAAACGCCCATAGGTCCGTTCCAAATTACCGTGCCGGCACCCTTAACAGCGTTTGCAAAAATTTCCTGCGATTTAGGACCGATGTCAAGTCCCATCCAGCCATCGGGAATTTCGTCGCTGTTAACAACCATAGCCTCGGTGTTTTCGTCGTATTCCTTGCCTACCTTGTTGTCAACGGGAATAAGGAACTTAACGCCCTTTTCCTCTGCCGATTTCATCATTTCTCCTGCCTTTTCAACCCAATCAGCCTCAAGGAGAGAATCGCCGATGTTGTGGCCGAGATATTTCATAAAGGTGTAAGCCATTCCGCCGCCGATAATAATAGTATCGCACTTTTCAATAAGGTTTGAGATTACGCCGATTTTGTCAGATACCTTTGCACCGCCGAGAATTGCAACAAGCGGTCTTTTTGGCTCTGCAAGTGCGCCGCCCATAAATTTGATTTCCTTTTGAATAAGGTAACCGCAAACGGCAGGAAGATAAGCGGCAACGCCTGTGGTGGAGCAGTGAGCTCTGTGCGCTGTGCCGAAGGCGTCGTTAACAAAAATCTCTGCAAGTGAAGCAAGCTCTTTAGAGAAGCTTTCCTCGTTCTTTGTTTCCTCTGCTCTGTATCTTACATTTTCAAGCAGCATAACCTCGCCGTCCTTAAGCTCAGCCGCCATTGCCTTTGCGTTAGCGCCAACAACCTCAGGATCCTCGGCAAGCTTAACCTCTACGCCAAGGTATTCCGAAAGCTTCTTTGCAACGGGAGCAAGGCTGAATTCAGGCTTGTACTCTCCCTTAGGTCTGCCGAGATGTGAGCAAAGAATAACCTTTGCGCCGTTTTCCATAAGATACTTAATTGTGGGCAGAGCCGCAACAATTCTTTTGTCGTTTGTAATTTCTCCGTCTTTAAGCGGAACATTGAAATCACAGCGAACAAGCACCTTCTTGCCGTTAACCTCAATGTCCTCAATGGTTTTCTTGTTTAAAGCGTTCATTGTTTACTACCTCTCTATGTGAAATTTTTAACAATAATTTAGCCTATACAATTATATATTATTTTACCTTATAATGCAAGAAATAATTACACGACGGTTGATTTTTTAGAACCCTTGCATAAAATTATTTAATTGCATGTTGCTTTAATTGTATTAAATCGGTATTTATTTCCGGCAATGCGGTTTATTCGGCAATAAACGACTTAACCCTGTCGGAATATTCAAGTCCCTGCCTGTATCCGATTTGGTATATTTCGTGCTGCTGCTGTGCCGTAACATTCAGCGTTGAGCAGTTAAGCGGCCTTTCGGGGCAGATAACAAGGGCGTTGCCTATCTCCTCCTGCTCAAAAATATATTTTCTTTGCAGGTTATACATATTGTGCCTGTTAAGCACAGCCTGCGCCGTTAAAGGATATTTCTTTAAGATCTTGTTTACTGCTTTTGTGTGGGCAATAGGCTTTTTGATGTAATCTCTGTCCTGCGTAAGAATTACCACGCATTTTTTACATCCGTCTTCAAAAGCCTTAGCAAGAGGTATTGAGTCTGTTACTCCGCCGTCATAGTAGTAATCGTTTCCCAGCTTAACAGGCTGCGTTGCAACCGGCAGGGCACAGCTTGCCTTCAGCTCCTCACAGCCGTTTCTGAAATTTTTCGGATAAAAGTATTCGGGCTTTCCTGTTCTTGCATTTGTTGCAACACAGCAGAAAACAGACCCGGACCCTTCAAACTCCTCATAGTTTAAAGGATAAATGTCATAGGAAAGCTCGCCGAAAATCCATTTGGTGTTCAAATATTCACCGTTTTTAAAAATTGATTTTACGCTCTTGTATCTTTCGTCGCCCGAATAATTAAAGGTAATATCTCTCATTCTGTATTTGTTTTTTCCAATGTATGAAACACCGTTGCAGCTTCCTGCCGAAACGCCGATTACATAAGGAAATTCTATTTCCTTTTCCATAAATGCATCAAGCACTCCGCTGGCGTATAATGCTCTTATGCCGCCGCCCTCAAGCACAAGCCCTGATGAATAGATTTCTTTTTCCACGGTAATTTTCCACACTCCCTGCTTTATTTATCAAACATAAAAAGCCATCCGGTTGGATGGCTTCGGTAGAAGTATAATCGGTTGAAATTATTCAGCGTCTGCTTTTTTCTTTGTTGTTTTCTTTGCAGCAGGCTTCTTTGCAGCTTTCTTTTTTGGAGCCTCTTCAGCCTTTGCTTCCTCGGCAGGTGCTTCCTCAGCCTTTGCCTCAATGATTTCAATTTCGTTGTCGCACTCAAAGAAATCATTGTCGTCAAAATATTCGGGTTCTTTTGTGCCTGTAAGCTTTTTGATTGCAAGGCAAACTGCCGCAGCAATAGCCGCAATGGCAACAATAGCGCTGATAACTTTTATAATCTTTTTAATATCCATAATAAAATCCCCCTTAAAGTCTATCTCTATTATAAATAGATTATCTCATAAAGTCAAGCCGAAAAAAATAAACTCCCGCTATAATAAGCAGGAGCTGATTTTTCAGTCTATTAAAAGTACTTACGCGTTGGCTTTCTTTGCAAGATTGCTCTTCTTTCTTGCTGCGCAGTTCTTGTGGATAAGGTTGCTTGCGGCAGCCTTGTCAATCTTTTTAACAGCGT
>CALYNN010000141.1 GCA_945221685.1 uncultured Clostridia bacterium
TACGAGCTCATGCCTAGTCTCGTGGGCTCGGAGATGTGTATAAGAGACAGTTCGTAAACACTCACGACGACAAGGAGCAGGCGGCGCGTTTGTTTGATAAGTATAATTTCCTTGCCCTGCCTGTTGTTGATATGGAAAACAGGCTTGTTGGCATCATTACCGTTGACGACGCTATGGATGTTTTGCAGGAGGAAAACACCGAGGACATTCATAAGATGAACGCCGTTGTAAGAAGCACCGAAAAGCCGTATCTTAAGGTTGGCATTGTTGAAACCTGGAAATCCCGTATTATGTGGCTTCTGTTTCTTATGGTCAGTGCAACCTTTACGAGTATGATTTTAAACGCCTTTGAGGATAAGCTGTCGGCAATGATTATTTTAACCTCGTTTATACCTATGCTTACGGGCACCAGCGGTAACTCCGGCGGTCAGGCAAGCGCAGTTATAATTCGTTCTCTTTCTCTTAAGGAGATAGATTTTAAGGATATTTTCAAGGTTATATGGAAAGAGATTAGGGTTGGATTACTGTGCGGTCTTACTCTTGCGGCGGTAAACTTTGTTAAGGTTTGGTTTGTTGACAGAACGCTTTTGGGTATGAGCGATATAACTCTTAAGGTGGATTTGGTAATCAGCCTTACCCTTGTTATTGAAATAATTTTTGCAAAAACCGTTGGTTGTGTTTTTCCCATTTTGGCAAAGAAGATGAAGCTTGACCCTGCCGTAATTTCTTCTCCCTTTATTACTACGGTTATGGACGCCCTTTCTCTGCTGATTTATTTCTGGCTGGCAACGGCTATTTTGCATATTTAATCAACAAAAGCTATACTCAATGTTATTTTATATTATTTTAAAATAGTTCTTGACATTCTGCGTAAAAGTGATATTATACTATATAGTTAGTTTATAGTCTCAAGGTGAGAGTGGGCGTTCGGTCCACTCTCTTGTTATTATAAAGGAGGTTATCTGTTGGCAGGTAAAGGAAATACTGTGGCAAGGGTTTATGAAATTGCCCTGCCCTGTGCAAAGGAGCTTGGTCTTGATATTTGGGACATTCGCTTTCTTAAGGAGGGCACCGATTGGTATCTGCGAATATTTATAGATAAAGAGGGCGGCGTTTCCATTGATGATTGCGTAAATCTTACCCACGCAATAACAAAGCCTCTTGATGAGGCAGACCCAATCAGCCAAAGCTATACGCTGGAGGTTAGCTCTCCAGGTGTAGAGCGCGAGCTTGTTACCGATGAGCATTTTGCAAAATATATCGGCGCGCCGATTATGATGAGGCTTATTCGCCCGATAGACAAGGTTCGCGATTTTAACGCAACACTGAAAAGCTATGAAAACGGCAAAATAACGGTTGAGCTTGAGGACGGACGGGAGCTTACGGTTGAAAAAAAGGAAACCTCCTTCGTTAAGCTTGACGACTTTGATATAAGGGATTTTGAAAATTAATAATTATTTCACAGCAAATATGAAAGGATGATAGGAAAATGAGTAAGGAATTTTTTGAGGCAGTTAAGCTTCTTGAGGAGGAAAGAGGTATTCCGGTTGAATATATCTACGAAAAGATTTCAGCCGCTATCGTTTCTTCTTTAAAGCGTGACTACAACGGCAAGGATATTGTTCACTGCGACATAGACCCCGACAAGCAGAAAATAAAGGTTTATGTTCAAAAAAATGTAGTAGATGAAATTGAGGACCCCGACACAGACCTTACTCTTGAGCAGGCACAGCTTATCCGCAAGTCTGCAAAGGTAGGCAAAACGGTGGATATTCCTATCAAAACAAAGGATTTGGGCAGAGTGGTTGCTCAAAAGGCAAAGCAGGTTATCCGTCAGGGACTCCGCGAGGCTGAAAGAGGTCAGATGTATGAGGAGTTCAAATCCAAAAATCAGGAGCTTGTTTCCGCAAAGGTTGACAGAATTGACCCCTTAACAGGCAACGCAACTCTTGTTATCGGCAAAAATGTTACCGTGCTTCCCAAGAGCGAGCAGGTACCCGGCGAGGCGCTTCGCGAGGGAGACACCGTTAAGGTATTTATTGTTGATGTTAAGGAAACCGGCAAGGGACCGAAGATTATGATTTCAAGAACTCATCCCGGTCTTGTAAGACGCCTGTTTGAGCAGGAGGTTCCCGAAATTTACGACGGCACAATCGAAATTAAGTCGGTATCGCGAGAGGCAGGCTCAAGGTCAAAGATTGCCGTATTTTCCAAAAACGACGATGTTGACCCGGTTGGCGCCTGCATAGGTCCAAGAGGACAGAGAGTATCAAGCATTGTTGATGTTCTCGGCGGCGAGAAGATTGATATTGTAAGATTCAGCGAAAATACAGAGGAGTTTGTTGCGGCGTCACTTGCTCCCTCCGAGGTTTGCTCTGTTGAAATTCTTGACGAGGCGGCAAAGACCTGCCGTGCAACAGTTCCCGACGACCAGCTTTCATTAGCTATCGGCAACAAGGGCCAGAATGTTCGCCTTGCCGTAAGGCTTACCGGCTGGAATATTGATATTAAGCCGGAATCAGGATTTTTTGAGGGCGCTGAAAGCATATAATATTTTAAGGATTATCAGTTCTTCTAATTTGAATTGAAGCAGGAGAGGTTGGATTTATGAAAGCAAAAAAAGTACCTTTAAGAATGTGCACGGGCTGCGGAGAAATGTTTGATAAGCGCACCCTTGTTCGCGTTGTAAAAAGTCCCGACGGCGAAATATCCCTTGACCTGACAGGCAAAAAAGCAGGCAGAGGTGCTTATGTTTGCAAAAACCCCGAATGCCTGAAAAAAGCAAGAAAGAAAAAAGCGCTGGAAAGAGCGTTTTCAGTTCAAATCAGCGACGAGGTTTATAACGCTATGGAGGAAGAGATGCTTAATGCGTAAGGATAAGGTATTATCTATGCTTGGACTTGCGCGCAGAGCGGGCAGGCTTTCAATGGGTCACGATATGGCGCAGCAGGCAATAAAAAGAAAAAAGGCAAGGGCAGTTTTTCTTTGTGCCGATTCGTCCGACAGGCTTAAGCGTGAATTTGAAAAAGCCGCACAGCAGTATGCCAACGGAATACCCGTTCTTAAAACGGATATTACTATGAATGAAATTCATTATTCCGTAGGCAGCAGGGCAGGCGTTATAACAATAGACGACGAGAATTTTTCAAGCAAAATTATTTCATTATTGGAACAGGAGGAAGAAGCGTATGGTGATTAAGGTTAAGGTTTCCGATGTTGCTAAAGACTTCGGAAAAGAAAACAAGGAAATTATCGGTATTCTTGCAGAGTATTGTAACGGCAAAAAAACTGCAAATACTGTTCTTGAGGAAGAGGAGCTTAACATTCTCTTTGAAAAAATAACTCAGTCAAACAGCGTCAGCAGCTTCGACAGCTATTTTGAAGCAGGCAAAAAGGCTTCCGAGGGCAAGCCTAAAAAGGAAGTCCCCAAAAAGACTGACAATAAAAAAAGACAAAATCAGGCGGCTATTCTGCAAATGGCAGAGCAGGCGGCAAAGCGCGATGAGGAGAAGGCTAAAAGAAAGGCAAACAAGGCTCCTCAAGCAAGAACAAAGGGCGAGGCTCGCAGGGTTGACACAAGAGTTAACACCGTTGACCTTGAAAAGTATAACCAAAAGTATGAGGATATTGCTCCTGCAACCCAAATGGGTGATTATCAGAAAAAGCAGAAGCTTAACCAAAAATCAAAGCAGTACAGAAAGCAAAGACCTCAGGGTATGCACGCCCGCTCAAAGAAGGAAACCGAGCAGCAAAGACTTGCAAGAATTCAGGCGCAGAGAAAGAAGCAGCAAATTACCGTTGAAATTCCCGATGAAATTACGGTTGGTGAGCTTGCAGGCCTGCTTCGTATGACTGCAACAGAGGTTATTAAGAAGCTTATGTCGCTGGGCGTTATGGCAACGGTTAACGAGGTTATTGATTTTGACACAGCGGAAATTGTTGCAACTGAGCTTGGTGCAAAGGTTAAAAAGAAGGTTGTTGTTACAATCGAGGAGCAGATTATTGAGGAAGAGGTTGAAGACGATGAAAACGCCATTGAAAGACCTCCTGTTGTATGCGTAATGGGCCATGTTGACCACGGCAAGACCTCTATTCTTGACGCTATCCGCGATACCGATGTAACCTCCACCGAGGCAGGCGGAATTACACAGGCTATCGGTGCATATCAGGTAGAGATTAACGGTCAAAAAATTACCTTCCTTGATACCCCCGGTCACGCTGCATTTACCGCTATGAGAGCAAGGGGCGCAATGGCAACGGATATTGCCGTGCTTGTTGTTGCCGCAGACGACGGTATTATGCCGCAGACAATCGAGGCTATCAATCACGCCAAGGCAGCAGGCGTTGATATTATTGTTGCTATTAATAAAATGGATAAAGAGGGAGCAAATCCCGACAGAGTTATGCAGCAGCTTACAGAGC
>CALYNN010000142.1 GCA_945221685.1 uncultured Clostridia bacterium
TCTTCGATTTTATCGTAATAATCGTGGAGCAAAAGCTCCGTTACGGTTGTTACGCCGATAAGGTGCCTTGACTCATCTGTAAAATAGCAGGTGTAAATAGTTTCCTTATCAACACCGGTGCGCCTGATTCTTTTAAATGCGTCCTCAACGGTGTTTGTTTTTTTCAGGTCAACAAACTCCGGAGTCATTATGGAGCCTGCGCTGTCCTCCGGATATTTCAGCAGAGTGTTAATAGACGCTCTCGTTTGAGAATCGGTGTTTTTAAGAATTCTTTTAACGATGGTGGCAGGCATTTCCTCAATAATATCAACGGTATCATCAAGATACAGCTCGTCGATAACCTCGCGAAGCTCTGTATCCGAAAAGGCGCTGATAAGGGATTCCTGCGTATCGCCGTCAAGCTCAACGAAAACCTCCGCCGCCTCCTCCTTCGGAAGCAGACGGAAAAAGAGAATTCTTCGTTCGGTTTCGAATTCCTCAAGTATTCCTGCCACATCGGCAGGGTTAAGCTCTACTAAAAGGGCTTTTATTTCGGCATAATTTTTATGTCCGTAAAGAGACGAGATTTTTTCCGTAATCTCCTCTGTGGTAAGCTCATCTGTTGTCACAGTAAAATCTCCTTTCCGAATTTATTAAGAAAATAAAAGCCGAAATCAATTATCGGTTGTTATTAATCTTCAAAAAATGGCTTTTCATCACTGTCATAGGGGCTGACAGCAATTCTTTTTATAATTTTATACATAAGCAAAAGAATTATTAATCCTCCTGCGGCAGAGGCGGCAACAATTATAAACTCCTTTTTTTCATAAAATCGGGTACCCTCAACAAAGGAGGTATAATCGTTTTTCTCCATTTCCGCCTTAACCTGCTCAACGGTTTTATCTACCCTTTTAATCTTTATCAGGTAGTCTCTCGTACTTGAGTCGGAGGCTATGCAGCTAACGGTAATGTCTGTCTCCTGACCTTCACTCAGCGTAATATCAACAGGAGCCGTATAGGCGTTAATGTCCTGCGCCACCGGAGTAATTATTATTCTTGTTAAATCAAAGGGAACATAAAGCCTATATGTACTTTCCTTATCGTTCAGCTCGGGGGAAAGCTCACCGTAAAGGCAATTTATTTCGGCAAGATTATTGTTTGAATTTATTTCATATGGAGCGGGATTTGAATAAGTAAAGGTGTAAATCGCACTGCCCGTTGGATACTCAACCGTTGCAGTAATTCCTGTTTGGCGGTTTGCTTCATCATACATATAGCTTACAAAAAGCCGGCACTCGCCCTTAAGGGAATAGCTTTTCAGCACAGGTGAAACAGAGTTATCCTTAAGCGTAACGGTATAGCTCATTACATCACTGCTGAATTCTCCGTCGATTTCTGCATTTTTAAAGCTTATTGCTTCAAGCCGAGGCTCCTGCGTGTCCTTCGCAGAAGCGGAAAGAAGCGGTGCAAATAAGCTTACGGCAAGAATTGCCGCGGCAAGCAATGCCGAAATAGTTTTATTCCTCATAAAATCTCCTCAAACATTATTCATTGTTTATCAGCCTTCAAGCACATAATTAATATTTCCCAAGCTGTCAAGCACCTGCTTTACAGCGCCTTTATCGGAGGCGGAAACATAGTAAACAACACTGCTGTTATTATACTCGGCTTTTTCTCCCAGCTCCTTTTTGATTGCCTTTGCGCTCTTTGCGGCTACGGTAATGTGCTTTACCTCAACAAGCTTAACACTATCGCCTAAATCGGCATAGAGCTTATTTGAAAGGAATTCAAAGCCGCCGTTAACCTTTTCGTTTAATCCGTCGGGCAAATCGCAGTAATCAAGGGCAAAAACAGTTATGCCCATTGCCGCCGCTTCTTCAATTATGCCCTTAATGTAGTTATAGGCAGAGCTGCTTTGGGGATTTAAGTAGGTGCTTCCGGAGCTATCCTTATAAGCCTCTCCGCCGTAGTTCAGCCTTACGGAGCTGTCTGCCTTGGGGGCGATATTATCCTTATAGCAGCAAATTCTTGCTATTGGCAGAACATCGTTTTCAAGAAGGGCTTTCACCGAAGCCGCCATATCGTTTGCAGGAGAGGAAACGGCACCGTAGGCCTCAACGCTTGCCTGTCCGCTAAGGTAGCCGACTGTTCCGTCGCTTCTTTTAAGGTCAAAGGCGGCAGAGGTAAATTTTGACTTTTGAAGCTCATCAACCACCGTTTCAAGCATAACTCCGCCGTCCATTGCAAGAGTTGGAATCTCGGTTGCACCGATGCTCAGCTTCATTTCGCTGAGGTCGGCAGTATGCTCCTGCTCAAGATAATCGGAGGGCATAGCATTTCGCTGAATGTTAACATCCATTATCATATACCCTGTGCTGATAATTGCAAAGCAAATTACCGCGATAATAATCCGCTTTAAAAGCTTTTCAAAATTATCTCTTGTAAACACAGGCTTTTTAACAGTAGGTCGCCTGTTGTCAAACTTGTCGGAGCCTGTGCCGGCGTCAATATATTTATCGGCAAAATTTATCTTCCTGCCCTTAACCTCTTCGGTCCATTTTTCTCCCCGCTTTTTATTGTTGTAAAAGCGTTTTTTCTTCATTACTTTTCACCGTTAAAGAATAGTTTATGCCTGTGCATTTTTTCTTAGTATTTCAATGGTTTCTTGTGGATTTTCGCTGTTAAACACCGCTGAGCCTGCAACAAAAACATTTGCCCCTGCCGCCGCCGCGGTTTTGATTGTTTCAAAATTAATTCCGCCGTCAACCTGAATATCAATATCGGGAGCCGCCTTGCGTATTTGGGCAATCTTTGGCACGGTGCTTTCCATAAAGCTTTGACCTCCGAAGCCCGGCTCAACCGTCATAACAAGCACCATAGAAAGCCTGTCTATATAAGGAAGCACCGCCTCGGCAGGAGTATTCGGCTTTATTGCAACGCCTGCTCTGCATCCGCAGGCAAGTATTTCGTCAATGGTTTCATCAATACCGTCGTCGCACTCGGCGTGAAAGGTAATAATATCCGCCCCTGCCTTAACAAATTCTTTAATATAGCGTGCAGGGTGAGAAATCATCAAATGCACATCAAAGGGAATACTGCACACCTTTTTCAGCGCGGCAATAACAGGAATACCGATTGAAATATTCGGCACGAAATGGCCGTCCATCACATCAAGATGAATAAGGTCGGCGGCTTCACACTTTTTAAGCTCGCCTTCAAGATTTGCAAAATCCGCCGCAAGAACGGAGGGTGAAATTTTAATATCCATATCGGTCTCTCTTTTCTGTTAAATTAACCGTACCGCTTCTGCTGCGGAAAAGAACGCCGTTAACGGCGTACACAGTTAGTTATATTATACTTTAATTTGCCGCCAAAATCAACTTAAATAAAAATATACTTGTTTTTAATATTTTATTGTAGTATCATATATGCGGTAAATTTGCCGGAGGCATAATATTTTTGCACCCCTACGGCAAACAAATTTCAACAGAAAGGCTTGGAATTCAATATGATTTCTGCAAATAATGTTTCGGTTCAATTTGGCGGCAGAACGCTTTTTGAAAGAGTTAATGTAACCTTTTCCGCCGGCAACTGCTACGGTATAATCGGTGCAAACGGCGCAGGAAAATCTACCTTTTTAAAGGTGCTTTCCGGTGAGCTTGACCCCCAAAAGGGTGAGGTTTTCATTACCCCCGGCGAAAGACTTTCAGTGCTGAAGCAGGACCACTTTGCATACGATGAGTACGAGGTAATCAGAACAGTTCTTATGGGAAATCCCCGTCTTATTGAAATTATGGAGGAGAAGGACGCCCTCTATATGAAGGAGGATTTTTCCGACGAGGACGGCATTAAGGCAGGAGAGCTTGAGGCGGAATTTGCCGATATGGACGGCTGGAACGCAGAAAGCGACGCCGCCTTTATGCTGAACAAATTAGGCGTTTCGGACGAATACCACTATATGAAAATGGCAGAGCTTCCCTCTGACCTTAAGGTAAAGGTTTTGCTTGCCCAGGCGCTTTTCGGCAACCCCGATATATTACTGCTTGATGAGCCTACAAACCACCTTGATTTATCGGCAATACGCTGGCTTGAAAACTTCCTTATGGATTTTGAAAACACCGTTATTGTAGTATCTCATGACAGACACTTTTTAAACAAGGTCTGCACCCATATATGCGATGTTGATTTCGGCAAAATTCAGCTTTATTCGGGTAACTACGATTTCTGGTACGAATACACCCAAATGCGTCAGAGGCAGGCAAGAGACCAAAACAAGAAAAACGAGCAGAAGATTAAAGAGCTTCAGGAATTTATTCAGCGATTTTCTGCAAACGCCGCAAAATCAAAGCAGGCAACAAGCCGTAAAAAGCAGCTTGACGCCCTTGAGATGATTGATATGCCTGTTTCAAGCAGACGTTTCC
>CALYNN010000143.1 GCA_945221685.1 uncultured Clostridia bacterium
CCGTTATCGTTAAGGCAACAAAGGAATATAAGGATTCCGCCGAGTCAAAAATCCTCGATATGCTTGAGGACGCAGAGGAGAAAAAGACCAATTCCGAGCAGTTTATAAGAAGATTTGCAAGGGTTTACACTCCTGTAGTATGCCTTATAGCCTTGCTGATAATTCTGATTCCTCCGATTTTTTTAGGCGGCGAATGGCGCGAATGGATATACAGAGGACTTTCTGCGTTGGTGGTTTCCTGCCCATGCGCTCTTGTAATTTCTATACCGCTTAGCTTTTTCGGCGGAATAGGCGCCTGCTCCAAGGAGGGCATACTCGTTAAGGGCGGAAATTATCTTGAAATGCTTTCAAAGGTTGATACAGGAGTTTTTGATAAAACAGGTACAATAACAAGCGGAAAGTTTGAGTATGTTCGCTGTGAGTGCCACGACTGCCATTGCTCCGATACAAATCACCGCGAGCTTTTGGGAATTATTGCCGCCTGCGAGCGCTATTCAACGCATCCTTTGGCAAAGTCAATTTGCCTTGCGTTCGGATACTTTGCCGATAATCTTAAGGTGGAGGACGCAAAAAATTATGCAGGAAAAGGCGTTTCCGCCGTCGTCGACGGAGTGCGCTACTATGTAGGCAACGAAAAGCTTATGAGAGAAATCGGCGTTGAATTTGAAGAAACAAAATGTGTAGGAACTGCCGTTTACTGCTGTACCGACACGCAGTTTATGGGAGATATTGTTTTTGCCGATATTATTAAGCAGGACAGTAAAGAGGCTATTGCAAGGCTGAAAAATCAGGGTGTTACAAAAACAATTATGCTTACCGGCGACAAGCAGCCTATTGCCGAAAATATTGCCCAAAGAGCAGGAATAGACACAGTTTATTCAAGACTGCTTCCCGATGAAAAGGTAGAAAAGGTTAAGGAGCTTCAGCAGCAGGGAAGAAAGGTGGTATATACCGGCGACGGAATTAACGACGCACCCGTGCTTGCACAGGCAGACTTGGGCATTGCAATGGGCGGCGTTGGAAGCGATGTGGCAATCGAAGCGTCGGATATGGTTATAATGGGTGATTCGCTTTCCAAAATATCCGTAGGCAGAGCCATTGCAAAAAAGACAGTGAATATCGTTCACGAAAATATAGTTTTCTCGCTTCTCGTAAAGGTGCTTATTATCATAGGCTGCGCCGTGGGAATATTCAACGAAAACGCAATGTGGCTTGCAGTTTTCGGCGATGTGGGCGTTTGTCTTATTGCTATTGCAAATTCAATGAGAACGATGATTGTAAGAAAGAAAAATAAGTAGCTAATTAAGGCGTCTTGACATTTCGTTAAGGCGCCTTATTCAACCTTAGTCTATAATTTGATAAAATTGAAAATACTTAAAAATATGTATTTACTTTTTTAAGCAATAGTATTAAAATGAAAAAGATGGGCAAAGGGGCAAATCAACAGCCCGTTTTGCCTTTTTCTTTTATTTTTAAGGAGGATAAACAATGGAAAATTTAGGCTATTACAACGGTAAATACGGACTTATTGAGGAAATGCAGATTCCTATGCTGGACAGAGTTTGCTGGTTCGGCGACGGAATTTACGACGCTACATATTCTCATAACCATAAAATATTCGATATGGATGCGCATCTAAACAGATTTTACAACAGCGCAAAGCTTTTGGATATTAATATGCCTATCGAAAGAGCCGAGCTTGAAAAGCTGCTTCAGGAGCTTGTTCTTAAGGTTGACAGCGGCGACCAGTTTGTTTATATGCAGGTAACAAGAGGCTCAGGACTCAGAGGCCATGTTTATTCCGAGGATATTAAGGCTAATTTGTGGATTACCCTTACACCCTGCCCGGTGGCAGATACATATAAGCCAATAGATGTTATTACCTTCGAGGATAAGCGTTTTTATTATTGCAATGTAAAAACCCTTAACCTTATTCCCTCCTGCCTTGCCGCAACCGCCGCAGACAGAGCAGGCTGTCACGAGGCAATTTTCCACAGAGGTGATATTGTTACCGAGTGTGCTCACTCAAATGTTTCAATTTTTAAGGACGGCTGTGTAATTACTCACCAGCTTGACGATAAGGTGCTTCCCGGCACAGCAAGACTCCGTTTGCTTGCCTTTGCCGAAAAGCTCGGATATAAAACAGAGGAAAGGGATTATACTCTTGATGAGCTTATGAATGCCGACGAGGTAGTAGTTCATTCAACAGGCTCCTTCTGTATTCCGGTTAAAACCGTTGACGGAAAAGCCGTAGGCGGTAAGGCTCCGGAAATGCTTAAAAAAATTCAGGATGCATTGGTAGCCGATTTTGAGGAGCAGTGCAAGGCAGACTGACGAAAGGTGTTTAAAAGGATGACAAGAGAAGAATTAACCGAATATAATATCGGCTGTAATCTTGATACGCTTATGAACCTTGACCCGCGCGGCTACGGCGTTTGCCGTATTCTCTACGAGGGCGCAAGAAAATTTACGGGCGAGCCGCTTTCAACCCATGCCGCAAAGGGCCTTATTGAGAATATCAAGGCAGGGGAAAAGGTATTTATTCTTACCGGATTTGTGCTTCTTCCTTGGGAGGAGGCAGAAACAGACGGTATTATATCCTCTGTTATATTGGCTCGGTTTATTATGAAGGCATTCGGTGCAAAGCCTGTTATGATAGTGCCCTCTCAAAGCATTAAGGCTATTAAAGCTATGAGCAATGTGCTTTCATTTAATACCACAACGGATATTGATAATATCGGCGAAAACACCGTTTGTATGGTGGAATTTACAAAGGATATAGATAAGGCTGACCAACAGGCAGAGGAAATCCTCAGCCACGGTATGCCCTGCGCAATAATTAGCAACGAGGCTCCGGGCAGAAACAAAAACGGTTATTACCATAATGCCGTAGGAGTTAATACCTCAAATGTTGAAGCAAAGTACGACGTACTGTTTAAAAAATGCCAAAAGGCAGGAATATATAATCTATCGATCGGTGATTTAGGTAACGAAATCGGTATGGCGGCAATAGAGGAGCATATAAGAAAATATGTGCCCTATGCTGAAATAGGCGGCTGTAAGGCAGGCGAGGGATTCGGTATTCTTGCCGACTCCGCCGCAGATAATATTATTACCGCCACCGTATCCGATTGGGGATGCAATGCGCTTATGGCGGCAACATCGTTTTTACTTGGCAAGCCTGAGCTTTTCCACGGAATTGAGGAGCAGTCCTCGGCTATGGATGCCGCGGCGGCGGCAGGTATGCTGGATATGTACGGCGAGCCGAGACCCTATATTGACGGAATAGGAAAAAATATCAATCTTCCTATGGTTGCAATGATGAAGGCGCTTATTGAGTATCCCCATACTGTTGAGGATAAAACTGCGCTTTGGTTTGAAAACACCCTTAAAAAAGGTTTCTTTACAAGATGATTTATTCTTTTTTGCAAAATGCCGACACGGCAATAACCGTAAGCTTTAAAAATGAAATAAGCAAAGAGGTAAACGAAAATGTTTCGTCCTTTACAGCCGCCGCCGAGGCGGAAAATATTAGGGGAGTAATTGAGTATATTCCTGCCTTTTCATCGTTAACGGTTGTGTATAACCCGTGTGTTATTTCGTCGGCTCGGCTGAAGCGCAGGCTAAAAGGAATTTTAAAGCACCTTAAGGCTTCGTCGTCCTTTACCCCTGTGCTCTATGAAATCCCCGTGTGCTACGACGGAGAATTTGCACCCGATATGAGCAATGTTATAAATCATACGGGTCTTACAAAGAAAGAAATTATTTCTCTCCATTCAGGCAGAGATTACCTTATTTATATGCTCGGTTTTTTACCGGGCTTTGCCTATTTAGGAGGTATGGACAGCCGACTTTCCACCCCTCGCCTTGAAACTCCACGCCTTGAAATAACCGGCGGCTCGGTAGGTATCGGCGGTGACCAAACGGGAATTTACCCCGTTTCCTCTCCGGGTGGCTGGCAGTTAATCGGCAAAACACCTGTTCAGGTGTACCGCAAGGGCAGTGAAAGCCCCATACTCTACAGAGCAGGCGACTATATAAGATTTGTGCCCGTATCAGAGCAGGAATATACCGAAATAGAAAAAAAGGTTGCCTTGGGTGAATATGAAATAAAAGGGCAGGAGGTAAACCGTTGAGCATCGAAATAATTAACGGCGGTATGCTTTCCACCGTTCAGGACGCAGGCAGATTTAAGGTTATGAAAAACGGCTTTACCCAAAGCGGAGCTATGGACAGCCACTCAATGAACCTGGCAAATAAGCTTGTAGGCAATCTGCCCAATTGCGCTGTAATAGAAATGACCATGCTGGGAATTACCGCCCGCTTTACCCAAAAGTGTATTATTGCGCTGTGCGGCGGTGATTTTGAAGCAAAAATAACCGGCTCGCCTAG
>CALYNN010000144.1 GCA_945221685.1 uncultured Clostridia bacterium
AAAGAAATAACATAAATCAAAACAGGACTTGAAGCCAATCAAGTCCTGTTTTTGTCTATTCTTTTATTCCTCTGCGTCATTGCGAACGGTAACCATTGCACCGAAATTAAACACATTAAAAAGCAGGTAAACAGCCGCCGATAAAATAATCCAAATTTTGTCCTCCGACGGAGCAGTATAAGCGTTATAAAACCCTAAAAACAAAATAATTATAGGAATTATAAGTGCTATTGCAGGGCAGCTTTTGATAATCTCAAGGGGAGTGTAGGGAATATCCGTAGCAAGATAAACAGTAACCACACAAATCAGAAAGATAATAATTGCTACTGCGGAAAAGTTTGCAAGCAAAATTTGATTAACCGTTAAGTCTGCAGTTATCGGAATGATTGAGGAAACATCACTGCCGAAAAGCATTTTTATTTGAGTGATTATTCCTGCCGCAAGATTCATTAGATTTACGGCGGCTAAAAAAATGAGCGACGCCTTTTTTGCTGTGTTCATTTTTTAAGATACCCCCTAAGCTCTGTTAAAAATATATCCATTTCTTCGTCTGTGCCTATTGATATTCTGACATAATTGTCTATCCTCGGCAGTGAAAAATAGCGAATGAATACCTTTCTTGCTTTAAGATATTCAAACATATCCTTAATTGAAAGGTCATCTCTTGTTGCAAAAATGAAATTTGCCGAGGAGTCAAGAACTGTAAAGCCAAGGCTTCGCATTTCCTTTGTAACCCTTTCTCTTGTGGCAATTATTTTTTTGCAGGTTGAGTCAAAATATTCACGGTCGAGAATACTTGCGGTGCCCATTTCCATTGCAAGAGAGTCAACGGTGTATGAGTTATACGAGTTTTTAACCGCCTCCATAACGGTAATAAGGCTTTCGCTTCCTATGGCAAAGCCCAGCCTTAATCCTGCAAGAGAACGGGATTTTGAAAAGGTACCGGTAACAAGCAGGTTTTCGTATTTTTTTGTAAGCTCAACAGATGATACTCCGCCGAAATCCACATAAGCCTCGTCAATAATAACAACGCTGTCGCGGTTATAATTCATAATTTTTTCTACAAAATCAAGACCTTCGCCGATAGAGGTGGGAGCGTTGGGATTTGGAATAACAACACCGCCGTTAGCCTCTTTGTAATCATCGGGATTTATCCTGAAATCCTCGCCCACAGGGTAGGTTTTGTATGGAATATTAAAAAGACTGCACCAAACGGGATAAAAGCTATAAGTAAGGTCGGGATAGACAATAGGCAGTTTACCGTTAAAAAATGACTGAAAGGCGATGGCTATAACATCGTCGGAGCCGTTGCCTACAAAAATATTTTTAGGCGTAACATTATAATAATCCGCAAGAGCCTGCTTAAGCTTTGAGGCGTTGGCGTCGGGATAAAGACGCAGTGAATTGCAGTTAAAGCTGTTAAGCGCTTCTATTGCCTTTGGCGACGGGGGATAGGGGTTTTCGTTGGCATTGAGCTTAACTATATTTTGCTCCTTGCTTTGCTCTCCCGGTACATAAGGCTCAATTTTTCTTAAATTGTTTTTCCATAAATTTTCCATATCATTACCTCTTTTGGTATTTTAGCATATTAAAGCAATAATAGCAATAAAAATAAGAATTAAAAATTGTCAAACCGTCCCTATTTTTGTACGCAGGCAAAGGAATTCTTGTTTACCTTAACTTATTATGTTAAAATATCAGTAAATACAGGAGGTGCGTTATGGAATTATTTTTTGATAATATTGAGCTTTTTGTCATTGCTTTTCTTTGCTTGGTTATTATTGCATTGCTGGCGATATTGTTTTCAAAAAGACCTAAAGACGATACAGCTCTGCTCTCAAAGGAAATTGAGCTTCATTCAAAACAAACCAACGAAAAGCTTGAAAGGCTTTCAGACGAAATGAATAAGCTTACCGGCAATAATTATGAGCAGCAGATACGGCTTATTGAAACCTTAAATGAAAGCACAGTCCGACAGACAGATGTTGTTACAAAAGCGATTTTTCAGCTTCAAAGGGGCAATGAGGAAAAGCTTGAGCAGATGAGAAAAACCGTTGACGAAAAGCTGACGGAAACATTAAATCAAAGGCTCAATGCTTCCTTCAGAACTGTTTCGGAGCAGCTTTCAAATGTGTATAAAAGCCTTGGCGAAATGAAGGAGTTGTCCGCAGGAGTAACAAGCAGTGTAACAGGATTAAACAGGGTGCTTTCAAATGTTAAGGCAAGAGGAACCTGGGCAGAGGTTCAACTTGGGTATTTGCTTGACCAAACCATTCCCGGTATGTACGAAGCAAATGTGCAGACTAATCCGTCGTATAACGGCAGAGTTGAGTTTGCCGTAACAATACCTAATCAGGAGGGCGAGGGCTGTATCTATCTGCCTGTTGATTCAAAGTTTCCGTTAGAGGATTACATAAGGCTTACCGAGGCGGCAGATAAAGGCGATACAACGGCAGAGGAGCAGGCTCGAAAGGCTCTTGAACAGCGTATTCGCGAGGAAGCAAGGCTTATTAAACAGTATGTCTGCCAACCCTATACAACGCCGTTTGCAATAATGTATCTTGCAACAGAGGGACTCTATGCCGAGGTGGTATCGTCAAAAACAGGACTTGCCGAAAAGCTTCAAAGCGAGGGCATAATGCCGGCAGGTCCGTCAACCGTAACGGCAATGCTTAATGCGCTTGCAATGGGCTTTCGCACTATTGCGGTTAACGAAAAGGCAAACGAGGTTTGGAAGGTTCTCGGAAATGCAAAAGCTCAGTATGACAAGTTCGGCGAGCTGCTTGCAAAGGCAAAGAAAAAGGTAGAGGAGGCGGGAAAGGTGCTTGACGAGGCAGACCACCGCAACGGTATTATTAAGAAAAATCTGCGCTCTGTTGAAACCATTTCCGACAGCTCCTCATATGATTATCTCATATGATTATATAGAATAGAAAAAAGTATAAAGAAAACAGCGTGTAGAAATTTGTTTTAAGACTTTTTCTACACGCTGAAACAGCCGTTCGTTTGAACGGCTGTTTTTGATAACTGTAATTATTTTGCTTCTGCTTCGTCGGCAGGCTTCTTTTCTTTCAGAAGAACAAATTTTTCCATCGGGAAGAGCACTACCATTTGAACAAAGCCGGCTGCAAGTCCTGCGATTGTTCTTGCAAGGCCCTGGATAAATCCAATATTTATCTTTGCCAATACACCTACTAACCAACCCTGAAGCCATGTTGAGAAAAGAATAAGTGCAATCATAAGTACAATGTAGATAGCGAAATTGTACCAAGGTGCGTCAGACTTAAAGGTTGTCTTTTTGTTTTGATAGAAGCCGTAGATATTTGCTATAAGATTGGAAAGGAAGAACGGAAGCAGATAACCCCAGGTAACTACACCGTCAACAACATACTTTCCAATTTGCTCGGCACCCTTTGCGGTTGTTGCGTCAAAAATAACGTCGGGCTTAAAAATTCCCTGTAAGAATACGGGAAGGGTTGCCGTTACTCCGTCAAAAATGAGCGGAAGCACATTTGCAAGCACCAACTGAATGATTGTTACAAGACCTGATACAACCAAAAACTTTACAAGCTGCCAAACGGTCTTGATAAAAGAGCCTTTGCCCTCTGCAGCATCATCAATGCCGCCAAGGCTGATTTTTTTCTTGTCTGCCATAAATTTTTCTCCTTATGTAAAATAGAATATTTCCTGTTTATTATAACAAGCGAATAAGTATATTGCAAGAAATTTTTATGCAAAAAGTAATCCTATGGCGCCTGCACCGCTTATAGCGTGAATAATTGCCGCAATCGCCCAAACAACAAGAGCGATTATACCGACAACAACGGCAAGCAGTAATATAACAAGCAAAATAAGAATTGTTAAAACAAGTGGTCCTTTTTTGCTCTTTTTTACGGTATCGTTAAATGGCTTTTCCTGTTGCTTTGCGGGAGCAGGATTTTCGTTGTCATAAAGAGGAAACAGCTCAAGAGTTGCCTCTGAATCCTTAAGCTCGCTGTTTTTCCACAAAAGCGGCTCAACAAGTCCTCGAACGCTTGTGGCACCCTTAAGAAATTTTCCTATACTCAGGTGAATAGTGTTAAGGAATGAGTCGATTATGTTAAGAACGCCGCAGGTGAGCTTGTATTCTCTTGTGTCGGGTCCGTAAGGTGAATCGCCGCAGTAAAGGTTTTGCACCAGCTCAAGAATAAAGTCAGTAACCTTGTTATCGGCAATATCGGCAATATCCTCCTTTTTGAGTACGCATTCCTTTTTGCAAAGCCGCCAAATATTCTTAAAGTTAAGATTGT
>CALYNN010000145.1 GCA_945221685.1 uncultured Clostridia bacterium
ACACGCGTAAGATCGTCGGCAGCGTCAGATGTGTATAAGAGACAGGCGTTTTTCTTTGCCGCCGCCTTTTCGTCGGGACGGCTTACGCTTCGGTGAGTCAGCACCGGCGTAATTACGCTGACGCCGAGCTCGGTGCATTTTTGAATAATATCCTCCAGCTTATCGCCCTTGGGCACACCCTGATAAAGCCTTACCTTAACGGTAGGCTCACTGCCGTTTGCCTGCTTGTAGCAAAGTGAAAGCCGCACCTCGTCGGCGGTGACCTCGTCAATAATACAGCCGTAATCAAAGCCGTCGGCGCAGGAAAGGGTAAGCATATCGCCCTGCTTCATTCGCAGAGATTTGCCGATATGCCGCGCCTGCTCGCCCTGAAGCACTATTTTATTTTCGGGTGTAAAATCAACAAAAAGTTTTTGCATAGCTTATTTTGTAAAGAAGGTTACGAATGCCTTGTACGCCATATAAGTGTCTATCTTGCTGACAACTTCATACGGCGAGTGCATGGAAAGCACAGGCACGCCCACATCTATAACATCAACATCTAAATTTGCAATATACATAGCAACGGTTCCGCCGCCGCCTGCGTCAACCTTGCCAAGCTCTCCGCTTTGCCAAAGCACTCCGTTATTTTCCATCATAGCCTTAACGAAGCTGACATATTCCGCCGAAGCGTCGCTGGTGCCGCTTTTTCCTCTTGCACCGGTAAACTTTGTAACAACAACGCCCTGATTAATAAAGGAAGCGTTATTTTTTTCAAACTGAGTAGGCCAGGTGGGGTCAAAGGCGGCGTTAACATCGGCTGAAAGACACTTTGAATTTGAAAGCACATCTCTGCCCTCGTAGCCCTCAAGCCTTGCAAGGTCCTCGATAAAGTATTTAAGATAGCTTGAATTAAGGCCCGTGTTGCCGTCGGAGCCTGTTTCCTCCTTATCGGTAAGAACGGTGATTGCCGTGTATTCGGGGGCTTCATCTACGCTGAAAATTGCCTGCATTGCAGGATAAGAGCAAACGCGGTCATCGTGGCCGTAGCCGCCGATAAGGCTTCTGTCAAAGCCGATGTCGTCAACAGTAAAGGCAGGCACAAGCTCAAGCTCGGCAGAAAGAAAATCTCTTTCAACAATGCCGTATTTTTTATAAAGCAGATTAAGAATATTAAGCTTAATTCTTTCGCTTTCCTTATCGTCCTTAAAGGGACGGGAGCCGATAACCACATTAAGCTCCTCACCCTTAACGATTTCGTTTGCCTTGCGGCTCATTTGCTCTGCGCCGAGGTGGGGCAGAATATCGGTAATGCAGAATTTAGGCTCGCCCTTTGACTCGCCGATTTTAACATCAACATAGCTTCCGTCATTTTTGCAAATTCTGCCGTGAAGCGAAAGGGGAATGGCGGTCCACTGATATTTTTTAATTCCGCCGTAGTAGTGTGTTTTGAAAAAGCCGAGGCTTCCGTCCTCATAAACAGGGCACTGCTTAAGGTCAAGACGGGGAGAATCAATGTGTGCCGCGGCAATTCTTACACCGTCGGCAATACTTCTCTTTCCTTTTACGCAAAGGATTATTGCCTTTCCTCTGTTGTAGCTGTAAACCTTTGCGCCTGCCGGCAGACTGTCGCCGAACTTTTCAAATTTTGTAAAGCCGTTTGCTCTTGCAAGCTCTAATGCGGAAGCGGCAAATTCTCTTTCGGTTTTATTTTCAAAAAGAAACTGCTTGTAGCCCTCGCAGAACTCGTCGCAAAGAGCCAGCTCCTCCTCGTCCATAAAATCAATTCCGTTTTCCTTTTTGTTGAACAGCAGCTCCTTTAACTGCTGTGCTTCTGTTTTTTCACTCATAATATGTCCTCCAATATTTTGTCTATTTGTTCTTCAATATTCTCGCCGTTGTTATAAATTACATAATCGCTGTGGGCGATATAATAATCCTCGTCAAGCTGGGCGTTCATTCTTTCCAGCGCCTGCTCCCTTGTCAGTCCGTCACGCTGAGTAATTCGCTTAAGCCTTATATCCTTATCCGCCGTAATGCACACAACCTTAAAGCACTTATCCTGTGCTCCTGCTTCAAAAAGCTGGGGAGCGTCAAGCACCGTAAGTCCCTTAGCCGCCTGCTCACATTCGGCAATAACAAGGGGATGAACAAGGGCGTTTAAACGGGCGGTGCTTTCCTTTGAGGAAAAAGCCGCAGCCGCAAGCCTTTTGCGGTTGAGAACGCCGTTTTCAACAATGCCTGCGCCGAATTCCTTTTCAATAGCAGACAATAGCTCGGTATTGCTTTCATATATATTTTTAACAAAACTGTCGCAGTCTAATACATTAAATCCAAGCCTTGCAAAATATTTGCCTGCAAAGCCCTTGCCTGCGCCGGTTGGTCCCGTAAGTCCTATAAAAAACGGCTTCTTAAGGTCTATTACCTTAAAGGCGGCGGCGCGGATCAGCCTATTGTAAACAGCCATATCCACACCCTTAATACCGGGATTTCGGGCATAAACCTTTTTTGCACCCATTTCGTCAAGCTCTCGCAGTGCGGTAAAAAGCTCTCTTGCCTGAGATGCGCCGTCGTTTTCTTTGCCAAAGGTAACCTTGGGAATATTAACGCAGTCGTCCTCAAAGCAAAGGGCAAAGGCGTTTTTTTGAGAATTTACAAAATCCTCGTATTCCTTTTTGTCGGCGTTAACAATAACCACCTGCGCCCTTGGGGCGTAGTGCTTATATTTCATTCCCGGTGAAGCGGCAACTTCGTCGTTTGCCATTCCCTCAAGCACGGCTTTAGCAATCTCTACCCTGCCGATAACAGCTTCAATCATTTCCTTTGTTACTGCGCCGGGACGAAGGATAACAGGCGTTTCGCCTGCAAGAGTAATCACCGTGGACTCTACTCCGTATTCGCAGTCACCGCCGTCAATAATTGCGTCTATTCTGCCGTTCATATCGGCAATAACATACCTTGCAACAGTCGGTGACGGAAGCCCCGATGTGTTTGCGCTGGGCGCCGCAACGGGACAGCCTGCCGCCGCAATAAGCCTGTTTGCAATTTTGTTTTTGGGCATTCGCACCGCTACCGTGTCAAGTCCGCCGCTGACCACATTGCCTATCAGCCGGCTTTTAGGCAAAATAATCGTAAGCGCGCCGGGGAAAAAAGCGTCAATCAGCGCCTGCGCCTTTGGCGTAATCTCTTTAACAAGGGGCGCAATATCCTCTTTTTTTGCTATATGCACTATAAGCGGATTGTCTGACGGTCTGCCCTTGGCGGTATATATCTTTTTAACGGCTTCTTCGTTTAAGGCGTTCGCGCCTAAGCCGTAAACCGTTTCGGTAGGGAAAGCAACAAGTCCGCCTTTTTGCAGAATTTCTCCTGCCAAGGCAATGTCACTGTCGCTTGGCGATAAAATTTTTGTTTTCAACTGTATATCCTCTTTAACCGTTCTTGTGGCTTTTTGCGGCGATTATGTAGAAAATGGGTATGGTTAAGAATATAATCCACGAGGGGTGCCACAAGCTTGCCCCGAAGCCTAAAAGCAGGTAGATTATTACGGTAAGCACGGGATAGCAGAATAATACCGGCTTTTTCTTTTCTGCTGCCAATATGCCTGTGTAGAAAAGAGGTATTGTAAGCAGAATAAGCCAACCCATATACCAGCCCTTTGGCGAGAAAACTGTACCGATTATACAGTATGCAATTATTGTAACAATGGGATAAGCGGAAAAGAGCCAGCCTCTCTTTTTCTTTGGATGAGGCTTTTCCTCCTCTGCGGTGCTTGCTGATTCTATCGGCTCTGCAGCAGCTTCTAAGGTGTTAACTGCCTGCTGTTCTTCTCTTGGTTCAACAATAAATTTATCAGGCTCACCGTTGATTATTGAGTCGACGGAAACGCCGAAAAATTCGGAAAGCTTTTTAACATTATCTATATCGGGTGCAGAATTTCCCTGCTCCCATTTTGATATAGACTGCCGTGAAAGACCGAGAGCCTCGCTGAGCCTTTCCTGACTTAAGCCTCGCTCAATTCTGAGCCTTTTAAGATAATCACCCTGTTTTATTGACATAAGATTAGTATCCTCTCTCTGTGTGTTATTATTCTTCGGTGCCCTGCGCCTTAAGCTTTTCGGCAGTGTCGGCGGTAATCAGTGCGTCTATCATTTCGTCAAGGTCGCCGTTTAAGAACTGCTCAAGCTTGTAAAGAGTAAGGCCTATTCTGTGGTCCGACACTCTGCCCTGGGGGTAGTTGTAGGTTCTTATTCTTTCGCTTCGGTCGCCTGTGCCTACCTGCGACT
>CALYNN010000146.1 GCA_945221685.1 uncultured Clostridia bacterium
AAGAAATTTCCCTCAGCTTATCCTCAGGCTCGTTATTACGTATGGCTTGATAAAGCTCGCCGTGCTCGCAGGCGGAGCCGACGATAATTCCGTCTCGTTTCTTTGCAAGAAGAGATTTTGGAATAAGAGGACGGGATTTAAAGGTTTTAACATTTGAGTAGGAAATCATCTCATAAAGATTTTTCCGTCCGTATTTACGCTGTTGGGGTGGTATGCTTTCGTCAAGAGAGGTATCCTCCTTAACGAGCAAAATAATATGATGCCTTTTAAACTGCTTAAGCTTCATATTCATAAAATCGGGGTATTTGCTATCGTCAACCAAATAGCCCTCCATACCTAAAATCAGCTTAATTTTGCCCTTTGCCGCGCCGTACGCCTCGGGAAGTGCCTGAACAACGCCGTGGTCAGTAACGGCAATAGCCTTATGCCCCCATTCTATTGCGCGGTTTATAATAGCCTTAGGTGCGGAAATACCGTCCATCTCTGAAAGAGAGGTATGAAGATGAAGCTCAATTCTTTTTTCGGGAGCGTCATCGGTTTTCTTAATTCTTCTTACGGTAAATATTGATTTAGGATAAAGTACATTTTGATTTGAGTATTGGTCAAACTTATAGCTACCGCTGATTACAACAGTTGTACCCTCCTTAAGCTTCTCCTCAATAGGACTTATAACAGATCTGTCGTCAAACATTTTCACGGGTAATGACGAGGTGTAATCGGTAATATCAAAATCAAAAATTCTGTTTGTGCCTTTTTTTGTATCTCTTGCTTCAACCCTTATTACATCGCCCCAAACGGTAATATCTCCGTCGTCGTTGCTGACGGTATTCATAGGCTTTGGCTGATCCTTTAAATTTCTGCCATATACGCGCTTAAGGGTATCCTTATACAGAGGGAGCTTTCCCCAAGGGGTGTGGACTGCGTTTCGCTCCGCCTCCTCGGCAAGCCTTGCCTCCTCCTCTTTTTTCTTTTTTTCCTGAGCCTCTCGTTCTTTAACAGCCTCCTGAACTGCCTTTTCCATATCGAATGCCTGAACCTCAAGGAAGCTGACTGCATCGTAATCAACGGCAAACATTTCGTAAATGCTTTGACGGATAAGCTTATCAACCTTTTGGCTTTCAAGCATATCCTTTCCGCCTTTTTTAAGAAAAATTACAAGGGTGTTATCCTGCTCCTCAGCTTCGGCGCCTTCAAAAAAGCCGTTTACGATTGGAGTTTTTCTTGATATATATTTTAATATTTTTTCTATATCTGCAACAGAAAAAGACGCACTTGAAAAAACAGGCTCAATAGAAACCTTTTTTAACTCCATGGCCGAGGCAATGCTTTTTTCTGCCATATCTATGTAGGACGCGTCAACAAAGCCGTCAAGCGACAAACCGACACCGAGAGCTCTGTTGCCTCTTGAAACGGTAAGGCTGATAATATCGCCTGCACCTAAATAAGCAAGTGCTTCTTTATTTGTATATTCAGAAAAATAATCTGCAAATTTACTCATTATAACTTATCTATCTCTTTCATCAATTCGTTTAACAGGTCTTTTTCGTCAACCTTTCGGAGAATTTCGCCTTTTTTAAAAATAAGTCCGCTGCCGTCTCCGCCGGCAATTCCTATATCTGCTTCTCTTGCTTCTCCCGGACCGTTAACAACACAGCCCATTACTGCAACCTTTATGGGCTTTTTACAGTCTTTAAGCTTTTCTTCAACCTGCTTTGCAAGAGAAACCAAGTCAATTTTTGTTCTTCCGCAGGTAGGGCAGGAAATAAGATACGGGGAGTCATTTTTAAGTCCAAGTGCCTTTAAAATATCGAAGGCGGCGAACACCTCCTTAACAGGCTTATCGGTAAGGCTGACGCGGATAGTGTCGCCTATTCCCTTTGCAAGCAGGGAGCCGATACCGATGGAGGATTTAATAATACCCATTCTTTCCGTTCCCGCTTCGGTTACGCCTAAGTGAAGCGGATAATCGCATTTTTCCGCCGCAAGCTCGTAGGCACTTATCATTGTTTGAACATTTGAAGATTTTATTGAAATAACAATATCATTAAAATCAAATTTTTCAAGCAGAGCCGCGTGATAAAGAGCTGACTCAACCATTGCTTCAGGTGTGGGAGAGCCGTACCTTGCAAGTATATCCTTTTCAAGAGAGCCAGAGTTTACGCCTATCCTAATCGGAATATTCTTTTTTCGGCAGGCGTCGGCAACAGCCTTAACCCTTGAATCATCGCCTATATTGCCGGGGTTAATTCTGATTTTATCTATTCCTCTTTCAGCGGCACCCAGCGCAAGACGGTAATCAAAATGTATATCCGCCACAAGAGGTACGCTTACTGCTTCCTTTATCGGTTCAATAAGAGCGAGGGCATCTTCGTTGGGAATAGCAAAACGAATTACCTGACAGCCTGCCGCCGCCAGCTCCTTTGCCTGAGACACCGAGCCTTCAATATCACTTGCAGGAATATTAAGCATACTTTGAACAAGTATGTGGCTGTCTCCGCCAATAAAGGTATTGCCCAGCTTTATTTTTTTACTATTTCTTCTTTCCATATTTATCACCTGAATTTATACAGTCACACAATAAAAAAATTAATTAATATTTTGCTAAAAAAGCTTTGTAATATCGCTAAAGGTTACAAGGCACATAAATCCGAGAAGTACCACAAGTCCCACCGCATTAATTAAATACTCAACCTTTGTCGGAAGCTTCTTGCGGAAAATTCCCTCGCCTATCAGTATAAACAGTCTCCAGCCGTCAAGAGCAGGAATGGGAAACAGGTTAAACAAGCCGATATTGATAGTCAGCAGAGCCATAATCCGTAAAAGCGAATACATTGAGGTTTTAGCCGCCTGTGACACATAGCTTACTGTTCCTACCGGACCGCTCATATCGGATATTCCGTATCTGCCCACAATTAAATCGTGGAGAGAAAGAAACACGGAACGGGCATAGGAAACTGTTTCCTTTAAGCTTTGCGACAGCACATTGCCCACCGTTTTCTCCTTGCCCAAAAGCCAAAAATCCATATTAATAAACTGCTTGCCCTCGTATTCCTCGGTAGCAAAGGTAACGGTCAGATTTTTTTCCTCACCGTTTCTCATAACCGTCATATCAACAGTATCATCAGGGCTTCTTGAAAAGGCAGTTGAAATATCATTGGTGGAATAAATACGCATACCGTCTATGCTTTTTATATAGTCGTTTACCTGTAGTCCGTATTTTGCACTGACTGCATTATCCTCAAACTTTGCAACAACAGGTGTTCCCACCAGATCATTTGAGCAAACCATAACAAGAACAATAATAAAGCCAAGCAACAAATTCATTACTGCGCCTGCCGCAACTACGGTTATGCGCTGCCACACCTTTTTGCTCGAAAAGGAGCACTCGTCCTCGCTTTCCTCGTCCTCGCCCTCCATTGAGCAATAGCCGCCGAAAAGCACAAGCCTAAGTGTGTATTTTGTTTCGCCCCTTGTAAACTGAAAAAGCTTTGGACCCATTCCTATAGAAAATTCGTTGACCTTGATTTTATTTAATCTTGCGGCAACAAAGTGTCCGCCCTCGTGAACGATAATAATAAGCTCAAAGCAAAGTATTGCTATTAGTATCGGGTAAACCGTATTCCAAATTGAACTGATGCTCACTTAACCGCCTCTGTAACATAATTTCTTGCTGCTTTATCAGTATCAAGCACATCCTGAAGTGTAAAGCTTTCTTTATTTTCCGCACGAAGCATTGCCTCGTTATTAAGATATGCAATATCGGTAAATTTAATTTTACCCTGTAAAAATAATCTTACGCTTTCCTCGTTGGCGCCGTTTGCCGCCGCAGGATGCAGACCACCCATTTCGATTGCGTTTTTGCAAACATCAATACATTTAAAGGTTTCGTAATCAGGCTCAAAGAAGGTAAGCCTTCCGTAATCGGCAAGAGAAAGCTCCTTAACGGGACTCGGCTCTCTTTCGGGATAAGTCAGCGCATATTGAATCGGAATACGCATATCGGGCACGCCTAACTGAGCAATCATAGAATTATCCTGATAAACAATAGCCGAATGAACTACCGACTCTCTGTGGACAACGATTTCTATATCGTCATTGGGCATATCGAAAAGCCACTTAGCCTCAATAAATTCAAGTCCCTTATTCATCATTGTGGCAGAATCAATGGTAATTTTTGCACCCATATCCCAATTAGGATGCTTTAAAGCAT
>CALYNN010000147.1 GCA_945221685.1 uncultured Clostridia bacterium
CAACATGGATGAGGAGAATAAGAAGTTCACACTTGCAGGTCAGACATTTACAGAGGGTTCTGAGATTTCTATCGATGGTACTACAGGTAATATTTATGCTGGTCTCATCCCAACAAAGGATGCAGAGATCGCTGGCGAGTTCGGACGTGTTATGGCTTGGGCTGACAAGTTCAGAAAGCTTAAGGTTAGAACTAATGCAGATACTCCTGCAGATGCTAAGAAGGCTAGAGAGCTCGGTGCTGAGGGTATTGGTCTTTGCCGTACAGAGCATATGTTCTTCGAGGAAGACAGAATTGCCGCTTTCCGTGAAATGATTTGTGCAGACACAGTTGAGGAGAGAGAAGCTGCTCTTGAGAAGATTCTTCCCTATCAGCAGGGCGATTTCAAGGCTCTTTACGAAGCACTTGAGGGTTGTCCCGTAACAATCCGTTTCCTTGACCCGCCGCTTCACGAGTTTGTTCCTACCGAGGAAGATGATATTAAGAAGCTTGCTGATGCACAGGGCAAGAGCGTTGAAGATATTAATAACATCATCGCTTCTCTTCACGAGTTCAACCCGATGATGGGTCACCGCGGACTTCGTCTTGCAGTTACATATCCTGAAATTGCAAAGATGCAGACAAAGGCTGTTATCCGTGCTGCTATCGAGGTTCAGAAGGCTCATCCTGATTGGAATGTTGCTCCTGAAATTATGATTCCTCTTGCTTGCGACACCAAGGAATTAAAGTATGTTAAGGATATTGTTGTTAAAACCGCAGACGCAGAAATTGCCGCCGCAGGCGTTGATATGAAGTACGAGGTTGGTACTATGATTGAGATTCCTCGTGCCGCTCTTACAGCCGGTGAAATTGCTAAGGAGGCAGAGTTCTTCTGCTTCGGTACTAACGACCTTACCCAGATGACCTTCGGCTTCAGCCGTGACGACGCCGGTAAGTTCCTCAACGCATACTACGATGCAAAGATTTTCGAAAACGACCCGTTTGCAAAGCTTGACCAGACAGGCGTTGGTCAGCTTATGGAAATGGCTGTTAAGAACGGTAAGGCTACCCGTCCTGAGCTTCACTGCGGTATCTGCGGCGAGCACGGCGGCGACCCGTCTTCAGTAGAATTCTGCCACAAGATTGGTCTTGACTATGTATCCTGCTCACCGTTCCGTGTTCCGATTGCCCGCCTTGCCGCTGCACAGGCTGCTATCGCAGACAAGAACGCATAAACACAGTCATTTAAAATCGAATAAATAAACATAAAGCGTTGCATTTTAAAATGCAACGCTTTATTTGTTGTTCGTTCTTCCTAATATATAATCTGTTGTGCTTTTACAGTAATCAGCAAGCTATTGAACACTAATTTAATTTTAATGCAGTGGTGTTTTCCGCGCTTTAAACAATTCTTTTTAAAATCGGAATTTTGCCAAGTATATAAGTAACCAAAGTGGAAATGACAAAGGTTAGCAGGAAGACAAACGGTATCTTTATTATTGCGGAGTCAATTCCTATCATCTCTGTTACTTTTTGCAAGGCGGTAATGACGGCTATATGTACGGCATAAATTCCCAGACTGTTTTTGGAAATAATATTTACAAACTTATTATCTCCTTTAGTATTTATAAGCATTGACTTTATAAATTGAAAGGTCATTACTGCCTGTAACAATATATTCAAATACAGATAGTCGTACAACGGCAGGGATTTTCCCTTGGCTACGGACAGTGCATATGTACCGAAAACAGTTACGATTAAGCTGATTATACCTAATATATATATAACATTTTTATTTTTTACATCAAAGTTATGCAAATACCATCCAAGTAAAAAATAAGCTGTATATCCGCCTACATATTCTAAATACAGCTTTTTTTCCATAATAACACTTAATGGCTCAAGTATATTGGTAAAATTACTGCAAAGGCTGATTACTTGCGGAACTAAAAATGTAAAAATTACGGAAAGTATTATAAAATATTCAACATATTTTTTATTTTCCCGTTTTACCCATAATCGCAGTAACGGAACTATCAGATACAGTCCGATTATCAAATAAACATACCACAAATGAAAATGCCCGCGAACAAAGGAGCCCATAATATCGGAAATTCTAATAGCCTTGTGATTGATAATTTTATCAATTACTTGAAAAATAATGCAATATATTCCGGACCAAAATACAAAAAATACAATCATTTTCTTAATATGATTTATCAGCTTTTTTGCGGTATAGCTGTAATTTTCATCTAACATTACGGCACCGGATATCATTACAAACAGAGGCACGCCGATTCTTGATAATCCGTCACATATATTTGCAACCCAAAAATTTAACGAGCCGAAATCCCTTGAGACATATTGCGAGCTTGAATGAATCATCACTACGGCCAAGCAGGCTATAACTCTTAAGGCATCCAAATAATATATTCTGTTTGTCGCTTTGCTTTTAATTGTTCCGTTTTCTAATGGTATCATTATTATTCCTCTTCCTATTAAACAAATAGTTCTGCTGTCTTTTCGAATTAAAGAATAATGTAAAATTATGATATATCTATGAAAAAAATTATATCATACGCATCTTATCATATCAACGAAGCGGGTGTTCCCGGAAATTTATTCTCTTTCATTATTGTTATAAATCCTCTTACATTTTGTCAATTTTGTTTCACAACATTTTGTAACCTTTTCTTTTTGTCGGTTTTTCAATGAAAATAATGATTTTTCTGTGAAACAAACAAAAGTCTAAAATTCTACATATACATATAATTGTGGTTGAAAAAGTTACAAAATACAATATGTTGTGTTTTTTTATAATTTTTCTATTGACAACGGGTTAAGTTTTTGCTATTATTAATTCAGTCGCTAAAACAGTTATGTAACTTTTTTGTAATAATTATTGTGAGGAAAGAATTATGAAAATCATTAAGAGAAACGGCTCCGAGGTAGATTTTGACATAAACAAAATCATAGTAGCCGTATCAAAGGCCAACGCTGCCTGTAAAAAGGAAGAGCTTACAAAAAGCCAGATTAACGAAATTGCCGAGTATGTTGAGTTTAAAATTTCAAAGGCAAGCAGAGCGCTCAGCGTTGAAGAAATTCAGGATATTGTTGAAAATCAGATTATGGCGCAGGGTGCCTTCGATGTGGCAAGGCTTTATGTAAAATATCGCTACAACCGTTCATTAATCAGAAAAGCAAATACCACCGATAATCAAATTCTTTCTCTTATCGAATGTAACAACGAGGAGGTTAAGCAGGAGAATTCCAACAAGAACCCCACTGTTAATTCCGTACAGAGAGATTATATGGCAGGCGAGGTATCAAAGGATATTACAAAGAGAATTCTTTTGCCCGAGGATATTGTTTCCGCCCACGAGGAAGGACTTATTCATTTCCACGACGCCGATTATTTTGCACAGCATATGCACAACTGCGACCTTGTAAACCTTGAGGATATGCTTCAAAACGGCACCGTTATTTCGGAAACTATGATAGAAAAGCCTCACTCCTTCTCTACCGCCTGCAACATTGCTACCCAGATTATTGCCCAGGTTGCTTCAAGCCAATACGGCGGTCAGTCAATTTCTCTTGCTCACCTTGCACCCTTTGTGCAGATAAGCCGTGAAAAAATCCGCAAGGAGATTGTTGCCGAGTGTGACGAATTCGGATTTGAAATGACCGAAGAGCAGCTTTCAAGCCTTACCGAAAAGCGTTTGCGCGACGAGGTAAGAAAGGGCGTTCAAACTATTCAGTATCAGGTTGTTACCCTGCTTACCACTAACGGTCAGGCTCCCTTCGTTACTGTATTTATGTACCTTAACGAAGCAAAGAGCGAGCAGGAAAAGAAGGACCTTGCTCTTATAATTGAGGAAACCCTTACCCAAAGAATTCAGGGCGTTAAAAACGAAAGCGGCGTTTGGATTACTCCTGCGTTCCCCAAGCTTATTTATGTGCTTGAGGAGGATAATATCACAGAGGATTCTCCTTACTATTACCTTACCGAAATTGCCGCAAAATGCACTGCAAAGAGAATGGTGCCGGACTACATCAGCGAAAAGGTTATGATGGAGCTTAAGGGCGATGTTTACACCTGTATGGGCTGCCGTTCATTCCTTACACCCGACAGATTTACCTAAAACGGCGTAGGAAATGTTGCCAACGCCAAGAACTACGAGGAGGGCAAGCACACGATTTACGGTCGCTTCAATCAGGGCGGTGTT
>CALYNN010000148.1 GCA_945221685.1 uncultured Clostridia bacterium
CTTCGTCCCGGCGAGCCTCCCACCCTCGAAACTGCACAGGCACATCTTGACGGTCTGTTCTTTGACGCACACCGTTACGACCTTTCAAGAGTCGGCAGATACAAGTACAACAAGAAGCTTTCAATAAGCGACAGACTTGAGGGTAGAGTTCTTACCCAGCCTATTATTTCTCCTCAGGGTGAGCTTCTTGCAGACGCAGGCGAAAAGATTTCGGCTGAAAAGGCTCTTGAAATCGAAAACGCAGGCGTTATGAATGCCTTTATTGATGTTGACGGCAGAGAAATCAAAATCGTTTCTAACGGAATGGTTGATATTAACTGCTATGTTGACTTTGACTGTAAGCCTTACGGAATTAACGAAAAGGTTTCATACAGAGTTCTTTCCGAAATCCTTGAAAAATGCGGCGACGACAGGGATGCTCTTGCTGAAGAAATTAAGCTCCGTGCCGACGACCTTATTCCAAAGCATATTATTGTTGACGATATTTTCGCAACGGTTTCATATCTTCTTAATCTCGGCCACGGTGTCGGCTCTCTTGACGATATCGACCACCTTGGCAACAGAAGAATTCGCGCTGTAGGCGAGCTTCTTCAAAATCAATTCAGAATCGGCTTCACAAGAATGGAAAGAGTAATCCGCGAGCGTATGACTCTTCAGGCTCAGGATCAGGACGAAATGATTACTCCTCAGGCGCTTATCAATATAAGACCTGTTGTGGCAGCCATCAAAGAGTTCTTCGGTTCATCTCCGCTTTCGCAGTTTATGGACCAAAACAATCCGCTTGCAGAGCTTACTCATAAAAGAAGGCTTTCAGCTCTGGGTCCCGGCGGTCTTTCAAGAGATCGTGCAGGCTTCGAGGTTCGAGATGTTCACTACACCCACTACGGCCGCATGTGTCCTATCGAAACTCCCGAAGGTCCTAACATTGGCTTGATTTCTTATCTTGCCTGTTACAGTCGCCTTAACGAATACGGCTTCATTGAGGCTCCTTACCGTAAGGTAGACAAGGAAACAGGCGTAGTTACCGACGAGGTAGTATATATGACTGCCGATGTTGAGGATAACTATGTTGTTGCTCAGGCAAACGAACCTCTTGACGAAAACGGCAGATTTGCCAACACAAGAGTTACCTGCCGTTGCCGCGACGAATTCCTTACTCTGCCTCCCGAAAAGGTAGATTATATGGATGTTTCGCCGAAGATGGTAGTTTCCGTTGCTACGGCTATGATTCCTTTCCTCGAAAACGACGACGCTAACCGTGCTCTTATGGGTGCCAACATGCAGCGTCAGGCTGTTCCGCTTCTTAAAACAGAGGCTCCCGTTGTCGGCACAGGTATGGAGTATAAGGCTGCATACGATTCAGGTGTTGTTGTTATTGCAAAGCGCGGTGGTACCGTTACTGCGGTAGATGCCGATACAATCGAAATTACAACTAAGGACAAAGAGGTTGATAAATACAAGCTTGTTAAATTCAGCGGCTCTAACCAGGGCACCTGCATCAACCAGCGTCCTATCGTTTCACTGCATCAGGAGATTGCAGACGGTCAGGTAATTGCCGACGGACCTGCAACCTGCAACGGTGAAATCTCACTTGGTAAGAATGCTCTTATCGGCTTTATGACCTGGGAGGGTTATAACTACGAGGACGCCGTTCTTATCAACGAAAAAATTGTAAGAGACGATGTTTATACATCAATTCACATTGAAGAATACGAAAGCGAGGCACGCGATACAAAGCTGGGCCCCGAAGAAATCACAAGAGATATTCCGAATATCGGCGACGACGCTCTTAAGGATCTTGATGAAGACGGTATTGTTCGCGTCGGAGCAGAGGTTCGCTCCGGTGATATTCTTGTAGGTAAGGTTACTCCTAAGGGAGAAACAGAGCTTACAGCAGAGGAAAGACTCCTTCGAGCAATCTTCGGTGAAAAGGCAAGAGAGGTAAGAGATACCTCTATGCGTGTTCCTCACGGTGCATACGGTATTGTTGTTAATGTTGAAACCTATACCCGTCAAAACAGCGATGAGCTTGCTCCCGGTGTTAACAAGGTAGTAAGAGTTTACATTGCTCAAAAGCGTAAAATTCAGGTGGGCGACAAGATGGCAGGCCGCCACGGCAACAAGGGCGTTGTTTCAAGAATTCTTCCTCAGGAGGATATGCCCTTCCTTCCCGACGGCAGACCCCTTGATATTGTTCTTAACCCTCTGGGCGTACCCTCCCGTATGAATATCGGTCAGGTGCTTGAGGTTCACTTGGGCTACGCTGCTATGGCGCTGGGCTGGAAGATGATGACTCCGGTATTTGACGGCGCTCATGAGCAGGACATCAGAGATTGCCTTGAGCTTGCAGATATCGGCTATTATATCGACGAAAACGGCAATAAGGTGTTTGACGGAAAGACAGAGCTTATCGACGGTCGTACAGGTGAAAAGTTCGATAACAGAATTACGGTAGGATATATGTACTTCCTTAAGCTTCACCACCTTGTTGATGATAAGATTCACGCCCGTTCAACAGGTCCTTACAGCCTTGTTACTCAACAGCCTCTCGGCGGTAAGGCTCAGTTCGGCGGTCAGCGTTTCGGTGAGATGGAGGTTTGGGCGCTGGAAGCCTACGGCGCAGCATATACCCTTCAGGAAATTATGACTGTTAAGTCCGACGATGTTGTAGGCAGAGTTCGCACCTACGAGGCTATTGTTAAGGGCGAAAATATTCCTACGGCAGGCACTCCCGAATCCTTTAAGGTACTGTTTAAAGAGCTTCAGGCTCTGGGTCTTGATACCGTTGTTCTTGATAAGGAGGGCAACGAAATCGAGCTTAAGCAGGACCTTGACGACGGAACCGCCATTCAGCCTATTGACGAGCAGGCATTTACTACCGTAAACGATTTTGAAGGTCAGGAAGGCTTCGGAGTTGAAAATGCAGAGGACGAGTCTGATGACGCAGACGGCGCAGATTTGTTTGCGGATTTGTTTGCAGATGACAGCGATTATTCAGACAAAGACTGATTTTATTCGACTTCCAAAATTTTAGTATGAAAAGGAGCGCTTCTATATATGGATAATTATGAAAACGAATTCAGTTCAATAAAAATCGGTCTTGCTTCTCCGGAAAAAATCCGTGAATGGTCATACGGCGAGGTTACAAAGCCCGAAACAATAAACTACCGTACACTTAAGCCTGAAAGGGACGGTCTTTTCTGCGAAAGAATTTTCGGACCTATGAAGGACTGGGAGTGTCACTGCGGTAAATACAAGAGAGTTCGCTATAAAGGCAAGGTTTGCGAAAAGTGCGGCGTTGAGATAACTAAGGCAAAGGTTCGCCGTGAGAGAATGGGCCACATTGAGCTTGCTGCCCCTGTTTCTCACATTTGGTATTTCAAGGGTATTCCGAGCCGTCTCGGTCTTGTGCTTGACCTTAGCCCAAGGTATCTTGAAAAGGTGCTTTATTTCGCCCTTTACATTGTAACCGACCCCGGCGATACTCCTCTTGAAAAAATGCAGATACTCAACGAAAAAGAGTATCAGGAAATGCGCGAAAGATATGAGGATGATTTTAAGGCAGGTATGGGTGCCGAGGCTATCAAAGAGCTTCTTCAGGGCATTGATGTTGCCCAGCTTCGTGCAGAGCTTACAGCCGAGCTTGAGGGTGCAACAGGTCAAAAGAGAGTAAGAATACTCAAAAGGCTTGATGTTGTTGACGCTTTCTACAACAGCGGCAACAAGCTTGAGTGGATGATTATGGATGTTATTCCCGTAATTCCTCCTGACATCAGACCTATGGTTCAGCTTGATGGCGGCAGATTTGCCACATCGGATTTGAACGACCTTTACAGAAGAGTTATTAACCGTAACAACAGACTTAAGAGACTACTTGAGCTTGGTGCACCGGAAATTATCGTAAGAAACGAAAAGAGAATGCTTCAGGAATCCGTTGACGCCCTTATTGATAACGGACGCCGCGGCAGACCTGTAACAGGTCCTAACAACAGACCGCTTAAATCTCTTTCCGATATGCTTAAGGGTAAGCAGGGACGCTTCCGTCAAAACCTTCTCGGTAAGCGTGTTGACTATTCAGGCCGTTCCGTTATCGTTGTAGG
>CALYNN010000149.1 GCA_945221685.1 uncultured Clostridia bacterium
ATTGCCGCGGTTGCCGGCAGCCTTTCCGTTATTACCTTTGCCCGTTTTATAAAAAAACTGCCGCCTATCGAATACATTGGTAAAAATTCATTGATTTACTATACCTTTCAGCAGGCAATATTTCTTCCCACCTTCGTTTCCGTTGCAGAGGAGCTTTCAATTTTAGGCGGAATTTTTGAAAACAGGTATTTTAAATTTGTTTTCATTGTAGTATTAACCTGCTTAAGCCTTGCAGTGCTCAGCTATATCATAACAAGCTGCTTTCCTTTTTTACTCGGAAGACCATATAAGCGCAATTCAAAAAAGGCTTAGTTGTCCCTTATGTTAATTTTATGTAAGATATTTTTTCTTTTCTTGAATAATATAAACGCATAAAGTATAATACATTTGTAATAAAAATAACAGTAGGTGATATTTATGCTAAAGCTTGCAGAAATACTTAAAATCATATTTTTAGGTATAGTTGAGGGCATAACCGAATGGCTTCCCATAAGCAGTACCGGTCATATGCTTCTTGTTGACGAATTTATTTCACTTAATATGAGCGAAGAATTTAAGGAAATGTTTTTCGTTGTTATTCAGCTTGGAGCAATCATAGCAGTTGTTGTTATGTTTTGGAAAAAAATGTGGCCGTTTCAGCTTATGGATAAGTCACAGAGTGTTGTAAATAAAGGCATTATCAATATGTGGCTTAAGGTTGTTGTAGCCTGTATCCCGTCCGCCGTTTTGGGCTTGTTGCTTGACGATATTCTCGAAGAGTATTTCGGCGGAGCAGTATCAATAGCAATTATGCTTATTGTTTACGGTATTGCCTTTATTCTTGTTGAAAGCCGGAATAAAAAACGAACTCCCGCCGTTGAAAAGCTTGACGATATTACATACCGCACAGCGTTTATTATAGGCTTGTTTCAGGTGCTTTCAATGATTCCCGGCACCTCCCGTTCAGGAGCAACAATTATCGGTGCACTCCTTATTGGTGTATCAAGAACTGCGGCGGCTGAATTTACCTTTTTCCTTGCCGTGCCCACAATGCTCGGCGCAAGCGCTCTTAAGCTTGTTAAGTTCGGCTTTGACTTTACCTCGCAGGAAATTATTGCCCTTATAATCGGCATGGCCGTAGCCTTTGTTGTTTCTCTTTTGTGCATTAAATTTCTTATGAGCTTTATAAAAAAGCACGATTTCAAGGTTTTCGGCTGGTACAGAATTGTCTTGGGTATAATAGTTCTAATCTATTTCCTTATTATTGCAAAATAAATATATCAGTGTAAAGCAAAAGACTGCTTCGGATAAATTTCCAAAGCAGTCTTTTGTTATAAATCCGCCCAGCCGCCACCGCTGAGAATAACCTGCGTCATAAAGCAGGTGGGTTTTGCTTCGTTGACTTTGTGCTACCAGCGTCCTGCAAGGCAGGGAGGTCTGCATTCCCGTTTCACGAAAGTCAAATCCCTTAAAAATCTTGTTCGGGTTATTTAAGCAGGTGGTTATCGAGAAGGGCAGATTAAACAGTTATTTAGTTTTCTTCCGGGTCAAAGTATTCAACATCGTACTTTTCTTCAACCTTGGTCATAAGAATGTCGGAAATCTGTTCGAATTCCATTTCGTCTTCAATTTCAACAAGGTATTCCTCGTCGCCTTCGCCCTCAACCTTAAGAATGATTACCTCGTAATCACCCTCAACGATATCCTCGTCGGTATCGTAGTATCTTGTTATTGCAACATAAACATCATCATCTGTTTCGTATCTTTCAAGCAATTCAAAGAGAATTTCGTTGCCGTCCTCGTCGTTAACACTGATAATGTCCGGTTCATAGTATTCTTCATCAATGCTCATAATATTCACCGCCTTTCAAAGCCTGTAACTAATATTATATATTCTATTTTGCAGTTAGTCAATAGTAATTAAAAACCAATGGCTCATTGTTAAAATTACATAAAAAAATATAAAAATAATATAAAAAACTATTGACAATTACCTATAAATGTGCTACTATTTAGATGAACAAAGGAGATACCTTTGATAATATATATCGAATATAGTTCTTTTGTTTAGTATTAAAAGGAGGCTTGTCCAATGGAGTCAGAACCAAAGCAGACAGGCGCTCGTTCAGTAATCCAATAAATGATAACGGTTTTTCGCATCGACAGTGGTAAAACGGAATTACCGACGGATGCAAGCTTTATGAAGCTGCTATTAAGTTATCCGGCAGGGTTGGTAAATTACGGCGAGTGCGTCTAAATAAAAACTGAATATATACGATTGCTTCCTGCCGGCAGTTTGTGACTAAGGTCATAAATAAATAAAATTAAGGTGAAATCCGATGGACAGATTAGTTTAAATTCGTTAATACTTTAATGAGGTAACGACCAATGTACTAATCAGTTTTGATAAAAATTAAATAATAATAATCGACTCCCGACTTATTTAGGTCGGGAGCTTTTTTGTTTTGATTTTCATTTTAAAAATAATTTAAACAAAGTAATCATTACTGTTGCATTATTAAACCCGCTAATATATAATTTTTTTGAACTAATTTTTGAGGTGCATCATGAACGAAATTCTTCAAATAGGCGAGGGAAACTTATTACGAGCATTTTCAGAGTATTATATTCAACTTGCGGCGGATAACGGTAATTTCAGCGGCAGTGTAAATATTTGTCAGCCGCGTAAAAATACTTCTGTAATAAATGCTCTTAAGGAGCAAAACTGCAAATACAGTGTTTTGCTTAAGGGTAAGCTATCGGGAAAAACTGTTAATGAGGCTTCTTTGATTAATCATTCAAACACAGAGAGATAGCAATCTTTAAGTAGGGAGTTACTATGTAGTTTTTTAGGTGCTTCTATTTTCGTAAGAGTGCTTGACAATCGGAAATAATTTTGTTAATATTGTTTCAATATGTAACGGCTGAGAAAAAGAGGAGTAGTTTGTTTCTTTTTACAGAGAGCGCGCGGTGGGTGTAAGCGCGTAAAAGGTGCAAACGAAGGTAGCTTTTGAGCCGACAGGGTGAAATATCAGTAGCCTTGTCCGTATATCTGCGTTAAGGATTTAAGCGGCATTTTTTAATGCAATTTGAGTGGTACCGCGGAAACTATTGCTTTCGTCTCATTACGGGACGAAGGCTTTTTTATTTTTGTTAGGAGATGATTTTATGGCAAAGGAGCTTGCAAAGCAGTATAATCCCTCAGAGGTTGAGGACAGCACCTATAAATTTTGGTGCGACAATAAATATTTTCACGCCGAGGTTAATCCCGAAAAGAAGCCTTATACTATAGTGATTCCTCCGCCGAATATTACAGGTCAGCTTCATATGGGCCATGCCCTTGATAACACCCTTCAGGATATTCTTATCCGCTGGAGAAGAATGCAGGGCTATGAGGCATTGTGGCTTCCGGGCACAGACCACGCTTCTATCGCAACCGAGGCAAAAATCGTTGAGGCTATGCGTAAGGAGGGCGTAACAAAAGAGGATATAGGCAGAGACGGCTTCCTTGAAAGAGCTTGGGCATGGAAGGATCAGTACGGCTCACGCATAATTGAACAGCTTAAGAAAATGGGTTCCTCCTGTGATTGGGATAGGGAACGCTTTACTATGGACGAGGGTTGTTCTAAGGCAGTAAAAGAGGTTTTTGTTAACCTTTACGAAAAGGGACTTATTTATCAGGGTAAAAGAATGGTTAACTGGTGCCCCCATTGCTGCACTACTATTTCCGACGCAGAGGTTGAGTACGAGGATCAGGCAGGTCATTTCTGGCATTTGCGCTATCCATTTAAGGACGGCTCGGGCTATCTTGAGCTTGCAACAACCCGTCCGGAAACTATGCTCGGCGATACCGCAGTAGCAGTAAATCCTGCCGACGAAAGATACAGGGACTTAGTGGGCAAAACTCTCATTCTTCCTATTGTTCACAGAGAAATTCCGGTAATTGCCGATGATTATGTAGATATTGAATTCGGTACAGGCGTAGTAAAAATTACCCCTGCCCACGACCCCAACGACTACGAGGTTGGA
>CALYNN010000150.1 GCA_945221685.1 uncultured Clostridia bacterium
GCATACGAGATCATGCCTAGTCTCGTGGGCTCGGAGTTGTGTATAAGAGACAGCCTGACGACGAAGCGGAAAAGGCTCTTAAAATTGTAACCGAGGAAATGGAAAACGCCTGCAAAATGAAGGTCGTTTTGAGGGCGGACGGTAAAATCGGTAAAACCTGGTACGATGCACACTGATATTATGAAAATAGTTCCTTTTGAGAAAAAGCATCTTGACGATGTTTGCAAGATAGAAAAAGTATGCTTTTCAAATCCATGGTCAAAAAAGGATTTGGAAAATCAGTTAAATACTGAAACCTCCTGCTTTATTGTGGCAGAGGAAAGGGGTAAAGCCGTTGGATATATGGGATTGCAAATATTTTACGGCGAGGGATATGTAACAAATATTGCCGTACTGCCCGAATACAGAGGAAGAGGAATAGGCGAGGCACTTATAAGAAAGCAGCTTGAAAATCCTATGGATTTTATTACTCTTGAGGTTAGGGAAAGCAACCTGACTGCAATGAGCCTTTACACAAAAACAGGCTTTGAAAGGGTAGGCGTGCGCCCGAATTTCTATTCAAATCCAACCGAAAACGCAGTAATAATGACGAAATATTTCAACAAAGAATGAGGAGAAGCTATGGCAAAAAAGAAAAATAAAGAAGCAGAATTTAATTTTGACGCAATAAAAGAGTATATAGAGTCAAGAATTGTTGCAACAGAATTATCACGCTTTGTTGAATCAAATGTTGTTAATAAAGACGACGAAAGAGCATTAAAGGTTAAATTTGATTGCGACGGCTATTCTGTTTACATAAATTGCGAGGAATTAGTCCCGATACTTAACTTTGAATATGAGTTTGCATACAGCGGCTCAAGCACAAGGCTTTTACTAACAGACATATTCAATGTGCTTGATATTAACGATTTTTATGATTATTCTTATTCAGCCTCGGCAGATAATGAGGAGGAGCAGAAAAAGGCTGTTGATGACCTGCTTTACACAATCAAACGGTTTGACTATGATATACGCAAGGCAGGAGAAAAGAAATATCTTGATGATATGCTGTCGATGCACTATGCGGATAAGAAGATAAATGACAGTGATGATTTGAAAATAAAAGATATTATCCGAGGTGCTCGCTTGCAGACAAAAATGCAAAAGACAAAATCGGAGAAGGACAAGCAGGCTTTCCTAAAGGAAATGAAATCCCGCGAAGAAAGGTGCCTGTTAACCACCTATGATAAACGGTATGTTGCCTATTTGGAGCAGGGGTATCCTATTCCCGATAATGCCGACAGTGAAGCCGGTTATTATTTTGACTATCTGAAATCTGTTACTGTAAGCACCTTAATTTGCGTAGCAGCAGGTATAGCTTTTTGCTTTGCGGTAATGCTTGCCGATAAAGCAATGATAAGCAACAAGGGATTGTATATTTTTGATAATTCCAATTATATCCTTGCCTTATTTGGCGGCTGTATGTTGGGATATGCTTTATATAGCATACTTGCAACAAAAATTGCCGTTGCCATTTCGCCTGAGGAACAAAGAGATTATGTAAAAAAAGAAAGAAAAGAACGGTTTAAAGACGATAATTTTCTTGTAAAGCTGTGGAAAAAATATATTTCGGTTATATTAGCTGCTTTATTCTCCGTTGTGATTATGTTGGCTGTGTGCTCCGGTGTTTGCTTCAACGACAATGCTGTAATAGACCATTTTTCAGTACTCGACCAAGAGGTTAATTACGAAGACGCTCGGATTTATCTTGTCAAAGGTTGGTATGATAGTGATGATGTTTACAGCGAATATGAAAGCCCCTGCTACAGAATAGAGTACGGCGAGGAAAATATTGTTGAAACAGGAGAAATTGATAACAGGGATACGGTTAAAAAGCTTGAAAGAATTTTTAATGAGCACGGCATTACGCCCGTTGAGGTAAAAGAATAAATATAACTGTTAAGATTAGGATTTGAATTAATGAAAATTTTAGGAATTGAGTCCTCCTGCGACGAAACTGCGGCATCGGTAGTCGAGGACGGACGAAGGGTATTATCAAATATAATTGCTACCTCGCTTGAGGAGCATAAGCTTTATGGCGGAGTGGTGCCTGAAATTGCGTCGCGCCGCCATGCAGAGAGCATAAGCGGCGTTGTTAAAGAGGCACTTGGGCAGGCAAGCTGCACTCTTGATGATATTGACGCTATTGCCGTAACCTATGCCCCCGGATTAATCGGTGCTTTGCTTGTGGGTGTAAATTTTGCAAAAAGCCTTGCACTTTCTGCAAATATTCCCCTTGTGCCTGTGCATCATATTCGCGGTCATATTGCATCAAACTATATTTCGGGTGATGTTGAGCCGCCGTTTTTGTGCCTTATTGTCAGCGGAGGTCATTCTCATATTGTTGCCGTAAAGGACTATACAGAATTTGAAATTATCGGTAACACCCGTGATGACGCGGCAGGCGAGGCGCTTGATAAGGCAGGGCGCACTATGGGACTTGAATACCCCGGAGGAGTAAGCATAGATAGGTTAAGCCCGTCGGGAAATGAAAACGCCTTTAAATTTCCAAAGCCGAGGGTATCGGGCAGTGAATACGATTTTTCATTCAGCGGTCTTAAAACAAGTGTGTTGAATACTATTAATAATTCGCGCCAAAAGGGCGAGGAAATAAATATTGCAGACCTTGCCGCTTCCTTTCAGAAAGGCGTTTGCGACTGCCTTATTACTAATCTTGAAAAGGCGGCGGTTGATTTTAATTACAAAAAAATTGTAATAGCAGGCGCTGTTACTGCAAATTCTAAATTAAGAAGCGAGGCGCAGAAAATGTGCCGCCGACACGGCTGGAGCCTGTATCTTCCCGAGCTGAAATACTGCGGTGATAACGGAGCTATGATTGCTTCTCAGGGCTACTATGAGTTTATACAGGGCGTTCGGGCGTCGGAAAGCCTTAATGCCTATGCAACTATGCCTATTGATAAATGCTACAAAACTGATTAATTGCTATTTATCTTATTGTTACATTTTAATGAATTTTTACCTGTTCTATTGAATTTTTGTTAGGATTTGGTATAATTATGGGGAATAAAGTTTTAGACTTTTTTCTAATATTTACAAACTATATTTTAAGGAGAATAGAGTATGGAAACTAATCTTACTTCAAACAAGTCATTGCTTGCTTGGCTTGATGAAAAGGTAGAGCTTCTTAAGCCTTCAAAGATTGTTTGGATTGACGGCTCCAAAGAGCAGATTGACGCTCTTAAGGCAGAGGCTGTTGAAACAGGCGAAATGATTAAGCTTAACGAGGAGCTTTTGCCTGACTGTTATCTTCACAGAACTGCCGAAAATGATGTAGCTCGTGTTGAAGACAGAACTCTTATATGCACAAAGAACGAAAAGGACGCAGGCCCTACTAATCATTGGATGGATCCTGATAAGTGCTATAAAATGCTTTACGACATTGCTGCCGGCTCATATGAGGGCAGAACAATGTATATCATTCCTTATTCAATGGGTCCTGTTGGCTCACCGTTCTCAAAAATCGGTATCGAAATTACAGACTCTATCTATGTAGTTCTCAATATGAACATTATGACAAGAGTAGGCAAGGCTGTTCTTGATTGCCTTGGCGACAGCGACGATTGGGTACGCGGTATGCACTGCAAATGTAATGTTGATCCTGAAAAGAGATGGATTTGTCAGTTCCCCGAGGATAACACAATTATTTCCGTTAACTCTGCATACGGCGGAAACGTTCTTCTCGGCAAAAAGTGCTTTGCTCTTCGTATTGCCTCCTATCTTGGCAAAAACGAGGGTTGGCAGGCTGAGCATATGCTTATTCTCGGTCTTCAAAAGCCTGACGGAGATGTTAAGTATATCTGCGCCGCTTTCCCGTCTGCATGCGGAAAAACAAACCTTGCAATGCTTATTCCTCCGGAGGGATATCAGAAGAAGGGCTATAAGGTATGGTTATGTCGCTTATA
>CALYNN010000151.1 GCA_945221685.1 uncultured Clostridia bacterium
TGTATAAGAGACAGGTTATATTTCAGTCAAGGCAAACCTTTGAATCTATACCGCCCACTGCGGCAAATTTAAGATAACCATCATCGGTAATATCTGTAATAATGAATCCAACCTCGTCAGTATGAGCGCAAAGCATTACCCTGTTTTTAGGAACCTTTGCGCCCTTTTTAAATGCAACAACAGAGCCGAGATTATCAACATAGTATTGGCAGTAATCCTTAATTTCATTAATGATGAATTCTGCCACGGCACCCTCGTCTCCTGAGGTGCCGTTTAAAAGGCATAAGCTTTTAAGCATTAATCTCACCTACCCTTTCACCGATATATGCACATATGAGCTTTGACACAGCCTCAACATCATCCACATCAACGACTTCAACTCTTTGGTGCATATATTTTTCGGGAATTGAAATGAGCGCCGTTTTAATTCCTGCTTCACAAACAGAAATAACATCTGCATTGGTACCCGTTCTGCCGGACATTATTTCCTGTTGATACTTTATTTTGTTCTTCTCTGCAACAGAAATCAGCTTTTTGGTCATTTCTCTGTTGAGAATCGGAGACACGCCAATCATTGCACCGCCGCCTAAAATTCCGCATTCGTCCTTATCACAGCCGGGAGTATATGCAAATGAAACATCAACACTTATTGCCTCGTCAACATTTTTTGAAAATGCACCTGCTTTTGCACCGCGTGTTCCCAGCTCCTCCTGTGAGGAAAACAAAACAGTAATTTTGCAGTTAAGCTTTTTCAGTTCGTCAAGACACATTAAAATTGCCGCAACTCCCGACCTGTCATCAAGGCAGGAGGCGGAAATCTGTCCGTTTAAAAGCTCTGTAAAATTGCGATTGAATATAATTCTGTCACCCAGGCTTATTTTCGTTTTCAGCTCACCTTCGGTCAATCCTGTGTCTATTGATAAATCGTGAAGCTTCGGTGCTTTTTTCTCATCCTCTGCGGTTTGCAGATGAGGAGGCTTTGTGCTTATAATGCCATTAATTCTTTCTTTTCCGAGAATTACTACCTCAGATGCCGGCAACATTCTTAAATCAATACCGCCGCATTTTGAAAATTTTACAAATCCGTCTTCGGTTATTTCTGTAACAGTAAGACCGATTTCGTCCATATGGGCGTCAAGCAGGAAATGATAGCCTTCGCCGAAGGTGCAGGAAACGTTGCCTATTGCGTCTGTTTTTACCTGACCGTAGGGCGAAAGCAGCTGAGTAAGAAGAACGGTTATTTCTTCCTCATCTCCGGATACACCTACTGCCGATGTTAATTTTTTTAATAGCTCAACTGTGTTATTCATTATTCACCAAATCCGTTTACTAATTCTTTAAATTTTCTGCCTCTGTATTCAAAGGTTTTAAACTGGTCAAATGCAGGACAGGCAGGGCATAAGGAAACAATATCTCCCTTTTCGGAAAGCTCCCTTGCCTTTTCAACAGCCTGTTCAAGATTATCTGTTTTTATTATCTTAATTGGGGATTTATCGTAATCCTTAAAATTAACAATGGTATCATATATTTTGTCTGCTGTAGCGCCGTTTAATATCAGCAGCTTAACATATTTAAGAATATCGGGGACCATTTGCGACATATCGTTGCCCTTATCCGAGACACCAATAATAACATTGATTTTTCTGTTAAAGGCTCTCAATCCGCTTATAACTCTTGAGGGAGAGGTGGCAATGGAATCATTATAGTATTTTACGCCGTTATATTCGCGGACGAATTCAATTCGATGCTCAACTCCCGTAAAGGCTTGAGCAACCTTTTTAATTGAGTCGACATCGGCAATTCCCCATACCGCACAAATTGCCGTGCAGTAGTTTTCTACATTGTGCATTCCCGGTATTAATATATCGTCTTTATTCATTATATAGGTTTCGTTGCCGTTATCGCTGTAAATAATATCTCCGTTTTCTTTCATATATGCACCGTTTGCAACAGGATGCTTTATTGAAAACTGAGAAAGCCGTCCTCGAACATCAAATCTCATATCGTGATAAACCCTGTTGCCGATTGAATAGTCACAATCGGCGTTTAGTACGGTTTTGCAGCTTTCGTTTTGATATATGAGTATGTTCCTTTTAGCATCAACATATTCGTCAAGGCTTATATGATGGTCCTGATGAGTGCACTCAATATTTGTTACAACGGCAATATCGGGAGAATTAACAAGGTTTCCCATAGTAAGAAGCTGAAATGACGAAAGCTCAACAACTGCAATATCCTTATCGGTAATGGTTTCAAGCTCCGGCATAAGCGCTTTGCCGATGTTACCGCCGAGATAAACCTTATAACCCTGCGTCTCAAGCATTTTTGAAATCAGCGTTGATGTTGTTGTTTTTCCGTTTGAGCCTGTTATTGCAATGATTTTTGCTGGGCAAAGCTTGAAAAACACCTCCATTTCGGTAGTTACGCGCTGACCTCTTTCAATACATTCGCCTATCCATGAATTTTGAAAGGGCAATATTCCGTGGGAACGGAAAACCAAATCCATTTCGGGAAGAAGGTCGAGATAATTTTCGCCTAACGAAAGAGTGACGCCTAATTTCTCCAAAGTATTGCAAACATCCTCGCCGATATATTCCCTGTCGTCTCTTCTATCGCAGGCATATACCTTTGCTCCGTATCTTGCAAGAAATTCGGCGCAGGGCACATTTGCAACCCCTAAGCCTACAAATGCAACCTTTTTTCCTATAAGACTGTCAAAATATTCTTTTGCTTTTGTATTCATAGCTGCTCCTTAGTGGATAAAAAACTTACCCGATTTAAAATCATTCAAATTAAATTTTTCCATTTTCTTTTCAAGGTCATACTGAAAAGGAAGCTTTTCTCTGTGTATGTATTTATCTTTAATGGGAACATCACAGTTCATAACAAAATTAGCAATCATTTGCTGACACTTTGTTTGAACATTGCCGAGAAAATAAGTGTTTTTGCTTGATACCTCCTGAATGGCGAGAGCAATTTTTAACTGCCCCTTTCTGCCGATTGGAGTAATCATTTTTGAAAGCTCTATTGCACTGTTTTGCGCTTTATCGGTAATAAGCAGTAAGACAGCGTTACCTTTTCTTTTTATGCTGTTTACTGTTAAATCGGTAATAACACTGTCAAGATAGGCAACAACATCGTTACCATCTAAATCATCAACGCAAACACCGTAAAAAAATTCCTTAGATTTTACGGCTTTAATGTCAAATTCGAAATCACCCGAAGAAACCTTTTGGTTCACCGAATAGCCGCATTTTGATAAATCCTCGGTAACCGCTTCAAGAAAGGCTTGCGGCTCTGTTTCTTCTCTTGATGAAATATAGTAACCATTGTCGTTTATCTCGTTTTCGGCAGAGGTTAAAAATGAATCTGCTTTTCCGTATTTTGAATAGTACAGAAACACAAGCACCATAACCGCCACAACGACACAGTTGCTGACTATCCAACAGATTTTTGCGGCAATGTCACTTGCCTGCGCTACATATGGCTGAACACCGATATAAACAAATATAAACACTGCGCCGATAATTACGGTCCATTTCATAAATCTGTATAGCTTTTTTTGCTTTTTTCTTAATTCGTTCATTTTATCATACCCATAAAATCCTCTTCGCTGATTACCGGAATTCCCAAAGCGTTTGCCTTATCAAGCTTTGAGCCTGCTTCCTCGCCTGCCAAAACATAGCTTGTTTTTTTAGAGACAGAGGATGAGGTTTTACCTCCGTGCTCCTCAATAATTTTTGAGGCTTCTGATCTTTTAAGCGTCGGAAGCGTACCTGTAAGGACAAAGGTAAGTCCCGAAAATCTTTCGTCCTTTGTCTGAGAAAGTGACATCATATTAACGCCGCTTTCTCTTAAATCTTCAATTAAATCCCTGTCTCTTATACACATCTCCGAGCCCACGAGCCTAGGCATGATCT
>CALYNN010000152.1 GCA_945221685.1 uncultured Clostridia bacterium
ACGATATCATGCCTAGTCTCGTGGGCTCGGAGATGTGTATAAGAGACAGCCGGAGCAGTAAGCACATCGGCGGCAACCTCTATGGGAAGCTTATGATGACGAAGCAGGTGGTCAAACAAATAGGTAATTACCTCGGTATCTGTCTGCATAGTACAGATATAACCGAACTGCTCAATATACCTGCGGTTTGCATCATAGGACGAAATTTCGCCGTTGTGAACAATTGACCAATCAAGAATGTTAAACGGATGAGAGCCGCCCCACCAACCCGGAGTATTTGTGGGAAATCTGCCGTGGGCGGTCCAAATATATGCCTCATACTGATCAAGCATATAAAACTCGCCGACATCCTCGGGATAGCCTACCGCCTTAAAGCATCCCATATTTTTTCCGCTGGAAAATATATACGCGCCCTCTATTTCGTTGTTTACTCTTGTAACGCACTGAGCAACATATTCCTGCTCGTCAAGCCTTGCGTTTTTCATACGAACTCTGTTTGCCTTGCCGAAATAGCGCCAAATATCAGGTCCTCTTTCTATGCTTGCAACCTGCTTGGTTGGAATTTTTTCGGCAACATCTATATTAAAATGCCTGAACAGATAATCCTCACATTGCTTTTTCGCCTCAGGCGAATCGAAAAAGACATGAATTGCATATTCATCCTTATGCTCCGGATAAATTCCGTAAGCGGCAAATCCGCCGCCCAGACCGTTTGAACGGTCGTGCATAAGAGCTATTGATTTAATAATCTCCGAGCCGTTAATGCGCTTGCCCTTTCTGTCAATAATAGCGGCAATGGCACAGCCGGACGGAATTCTTATTTCTCCCTCTTTTAGCATATTGTCAGCTCCTTATGTTCAAAGTAGCGACACATATACAGTGCCGTCATAATAAATTTTACAATATTTAAGTGGTAATAGTCAATTATTGCGGATATAGAAAATAAAGCGAGAAAAGCTTGTTTTTATGTATAAATTAACATAATATTTTATATTTTATGGATATTTATACAATAATTACAGTATATTTGCGTATATTTATACTTTATAACAAAAGTCCTGCGTTTTACCGCAGGACTCTTGTAAAGGAATTTATATGAGGTTAGAATTAGTCGTCGTTTTCGCCCTGAAGAGCGTCATAGCCGTGCTCGCCGGTTCTTACCTTAACAACATCTTCAACATCGTAAACAAATATCTTTCCGTCGCCGATATTGCCCGTATAAAGAACATCGCGTGCTGATTTAATAACCGATTCAACCGGAACTGCCGAAACAACCATTTCAAGCTTCATCTTGGGGTTGAGGCTCATTTCTTCGATCTCAACACCGCGGTATTTTCTAATATGGCCCTTCTGTGTTCCGCATCCCATAACATTTGTAACAGTCATACCTGTTACGCCGATTGAATTCATAGCTTCCTTGATTTCCTCAAACTTTGCAGGGTTGAAAATCATAACAACCTTAGAAAGCTTTGCGTCGGTGTTAGTTGTAAAGGTTTCAACGGGAACTGCCTTTTCAACCGAAACAGCAGGAGCCTCTGACGGTGTAACACCTGTTGCAACAGCAGGTACATAACCGGCAGGCATAAAGTCTGCATAAGCAGAGGGAAGATTGTGCTCTGTTGCATCAAGACCTTTAATTTCCTCCTCCTTGCTGACTCTAAGACCGTGGAATTTTTTAATTGCGAAAAATACAATAAGCATTGTAACTGCAGTCCAAGCAGCAACTGCAAGGAATCCTACGCACTGAATACCGAGCTGCTTGAAGCCGCCGCCGTAGAAAAGTCCCTTACCTACACCGTCTGCGCCTGTTGAGAATAAACCGACTGCAAGAGTACCCCAAATACCGTTTGCCATATGAACGGCAACTGCGCCTACGGGGTCATCTATGTGAAGCTTCTTATCAAGAAGCTCAACTACAACTACAACAAGAATACCTGCAACCAAGCCTATAATCATTGAGCCGAAGGCGTCTACGCAATCGCAGGGTGCGGTTATTGCAACAAGACCGGCAAGAGACGCATTAAGCGACATTGAAACATCGGGCTTGCCGTCCTTGATCCAAGTGAAAATCATTGTTGTGCAGGTTGCAACCGCAGGAGCAAGAGTTGTAGTTAAAAAGATTGAAGCAAGAGTCGGAATATCTGTTGCGGCGGCACCGTTAAATCCATACCAGCCGAACCAAAGGATAAAGCAACCTAATGCTCCGAGAGTAAGGGAGTGACCGGGGATAGCCTTTGCAACCTTTTTCCCTGTTTTCTTGTCAACCTTATATTTACCGATACGGGGACCGAGAATAGCCGCACCGATAAGAGCAGATATACCGCCAACCATATGAATAGCCGTAGAGCCTGCATAATCGTGGAAGCCGCGAACGGCAAGCCAGCCTTCAGGATTCCAAATCCAGCCTGCTTCAATAGGATAAACTACTGCAGAAATAACTGCTGAGTAAATGCAGTAAGCGGAAAACTTTGTACGCTCTGCCATAGCTCCGGAAACAATTGTTGCCGCCGTAGCACAGAATACAAGGTTAAATACAAAGCTGGACCAATTTTCCGCATTGCCTGTGTAATCGGTTAGAAGTCCCAGAGTAGGCATACCCACAAGACCGCCAAGGCACTCCTCGCCCATCATTAAACCGAAGCCTAAAACAATAAACATTACGGCGCCGATGCAGAAATCCATAAGGTTTTTCATTATGATGTTGCCTGCATTTTTTGCTCTGGTGAAGCCGGTTTCAACCATTGCAAAGCCACACTGCATAAAGAACACCAATGCTGCGCCGATTAAAAACCAAACGCCGAACACTTCGCCGCTTAAGGTTTCCATAACAGATTCCAAATTCATTTTATATTCCTCCTCTGTTTATAATTTAGAATCAAAAAAGGGGTACCCGTATTTCTACGGGCACCCCATTGTGCCATAGTAAGTAAAGATATTTCAAACCGATGCCGGGATTAACCCCGACATCAATTTGAATAACGGCATAAATGCCATAAGAGAGGGCTTGTTTGCGACCGCTCGCAGTCAGTAGTATAATTCAATTTCGGATAATTGAATATACTGCATCAAGCTAATACCGATACGGTATTAATAATTAACCATATATTTGTCGATTTCCCACTGTGAAACCTTTGTTTTGTAGTCATCCCATTCTGCTTTCTTACCTTCGGTATAAGCATTGAATACATGCTCGCCTACTGTTTCCTTAACAAACGGGTCTTCCTCGGAAGCCTTAATAGCCTCCTCAAGAGAAGCAGGAAGGCACTCGATGCCTGCTGCTGAAAGCTCTTCGTCTGAAAGATCAAATACATTGTAGTCAACGGCAGGAGCCGGCTCAAGATTATTCTTAATTCCGTCAAGACCTGCTGCAAGGCAAAGTGCCATTTCAAGATAAGGGTTGCAGGTGGGGTCCGGGCAACGAAGCTCAACACGGGTGCCCATTCCTCTTGCGGCAGGAATACGAACAAGGCAGGAACGGTTTGAAGCAGACCAAACGATATAAGTAGGAGCCTCATATCCGGGAACCAATCTCTTATAAGAGTTTACGGTTGGGTTTGAATAAGCAGCAATACCCTTAACATGCTTAAGAATACCTGCAATAAAGCTGTGAGCAACCTTGCTGAGACCGTCCGGTGATTCGGGGTCATAGAAGGCGTTAACGGTTTTGCCGTTTTCATCTGTTGTCATAAGGGACATATTTGTGTGCATACCTGAGCCGTTGATACCGTAAATAGGCTTTGGCATAAAGGTTGCGTGAAGTCCGTGCTTTGTAGCATATGTTTTAACAACATGCTTAAAGGTCATTACACGGTCGGCAGTTGTCATTACCTCGTCGAACTTAAAGTCGATTTCGTGCTGACCCTCGGCAACCTCGTGGTGTGAAGCCTCAATGGTGT